>NZ_JBYUPU010000011.1:0-250989 GCF_058135425.1 Paenibacillus sp. MAH-35 | reverse complement strand
ACGAGCTGAAGGCGGAGATTTCGCAGTTCGTCAAGGTCGGGCTGTCCGCCCACGCCGCGCCTCGCGAAATCGAGTTTAAGGATAAGCTGCCGAAGACGCGCAGCGGCAAGATCATGCGCCGCGTGCTCAAAGCGTGGGAGCTTGGCCTGCCGACCGGCGACTTGTCGACGATCGAAGATTAATTATCCGCTATTATGAATACGATCAGCCCCGCTAGGCCGTACATCAGGCCGGCGGGGTTTTCTATTGGAATAGACCGTTATAACCAACAAGTAGCTGGAGGCGGCAAGGCGTTTCCCCTAGGATAAGAAGTCTGAGGTCTATTCTATCAATACTATGAATCAGAGGAGACGTGTATGGAGCGAATTGCGGTAATATCCGATATTCACGCCAACCTGGCCGCGTTGAAGGCGGTCTGGGCGGATATCGAGCGGCGGGAGATCGGACGAATCTTTTGTCTGGGCGATCTGGTGGGCAAAGGCCCGTATCCGGCCGAAGCGGTTGATGAAGTACGCGAGCGTTGCGAGGTCGTGCTGCAGGGCAACTGGGATCATAAAATAACGTTAACTCCGGAAAACGAAGAATGGGTCTGGCAGCTGTGGACACAACCACTGCTTGGACAGGAGAGGCTCGATTATTTGCGGAATCTTCCGTTTTGCTATGATTTTTACTGGAGCGGGCGGAAGGTCCGGCTCTTGCATGCTTCCCCGACGAGCGTGTATGACCGGGTCCGGCTGAAGACGTCGATGACGGAGAAGTTAACGTTGTTTGAAAATACGCCGCTGACGGGCGATTGGCTCGGAATCAGCGGAGAGAAGTCTGATTGCGTCGTCTACGGCGATATTCATATGGCCTATGTGATGCCGCTGGAGGACCGGTTTGTCGTCAATGCGGGCAGCGTCGGTCTGCCGCTGGATGACATTCCGCTGGCCGGTTACGTCATCATGGAAGGTGCGCTGCATCAGCAATCGCCGGCACCGTTTTCCGTGCAGATCGTTCGAGTGCCGTACGACCGCGAAGAGGTGCTGCAGGATGCAGCCGCTCGAGGAATGCCGAGGCTGGAGAAGTTTACGCGCGATATTACCCGGGCGAGGTAGCCGGACTGCTGCCGGAAAACCGCATAGATCGCATCAAAAACAGCCTTGACCGGTTGCAGGTCAAGGCTGTTGAAGTTTGGTCTTATGGCTTCTTGCTTTTGAAAGGCACGCTTGCCGAAGCTTTGGATTCGCCATGCTCGTTAATGGCGACGACCCGGTACCAGCCTTCGTAGACGAGTGCGAAATAGTTCAGCTTCGGAGTTTCGGAAGACTGAATCTTTTTGAAGCTGCCGTTTTCTTTATCGCTGAAGTAGATATCGTACCGTTTGACCGCTTCGGTCTTCGGATTGGCCGACCATTCGATTTGAATCCCGGCTCCGGACTGCTGGACGGTTACGTTTTTCGGAGCTGACGGCGGTTCCTTTTTGGCAGGCTTGTCGTCCGGCTTGTTGTTTCCGTTGCTGCCGTTGTTGCCTTTACCGTCCGAGCCGTTGATGTCGCCCGGCTGACCGTTCGGCACACCGAACGGATCAAGCGGGGAGGAGATCTCTGTCGATCTTCCGTCGCTGAACACCACTTTGCTCGGCTTCGACTCTTTGCCGGCTACGTCCACGGCTGTTACGTAATAACCCACGACTTGCTGGCCGGATACCGTATCGGCAAAGATCCGGTCTTGCCCGGAAAGGACCACTTTGCCGGCTGCGCGTGCGAATTTGCCGCCGAGGGCATCCGCTTTGTACAGCCGATAACCGACGATATCGGCGCTTCCGGCTTCCTGGAACGTAATCTCGTTTTTGTCGGCCGAATGCTTCAGGGTGACGCCACCCGGCGCGTTCGGAATTTGTCCGTCGTCGGCTCTCGGGTCCACTTCGACGGCGGCGTCGTTATCGTAATCGAGCGGGTAATAGTGCGAGATGTCGGGACGGTTTTTGGCCGGCAATTGAGGCAAAATCGCCTGAATCTCCTTGATGATGTCGCCGATCGGCCGCTCCCGCTTGACGACGGTTTTCTCTTGCACCATATCGGCCGGCGTTCCCGGCTGCGGCAAGTAGACTTTGCCGTCGAACGTAACGTATTTCTGCTTGACCAACACCTGGTCTTCTTCGGTCGGAATAAACTTTTTGTTGAAAATATCCGTGACCAGCTTGCCGCTTTGCTTCGTTTGTTCGTTCGGCAGCTTGCCGGAATAACCGGATACGGTCCTTGAAACGATATTATCCGGCTTGACGAACTGTTTGTTCGGCAGCAGTTCCGGACGGTTATCCGCAATCGAGTTCATGACTTTGGCCCATATTTTCATGGCCCGCTGCGTACCGCAGCCGAGCTCGCTGTTCAGATTGCAGCCGCTCTTCTTCAGAGAATACTTCTGCTGGTCGTAGCCGGCCCATACCCCGACGGTAATATCGGGAGAATACCCTACAAACCAGGCGTCGCCGTCATTTTGCGTGGAGCCGGTTTTGCCTGCGACCTGGATCTGGCTGTAATGTTTAAAGTCTTTTTTCAGCAAGGTAGCCGTACCCGAGCTGATAACCGTCTTCATCATATCGGTGATGAGGTAGGCCGTCTCCTCGGAGAAAACCGCCGTCGGCTTCACCACATGCTCGTATACGATTTTGCCTTCCGAATCCGTAATTTTGCGGATCATATAGGCGTCCGTGAACTGGCCTTTATTCGGAATGGCGCTGTAGGCGTTCGTCAATTCCTCGACCGAAACCCCGCGGGACAACCCTCCGATAACTCCGGTTTGTGCTCCGTAATCGCTTTTCTCGATCGTCGAGATTCCGAGCTTCTTGGCAAAATCCCATGCGTTGTTAATGCCCACGACGTCGATAAACAGCTTGATCGCCGGAATGTTATACGATTGGTTCAAGGCTTGCCTTGCGGTCACCAGTCCATGAAATTTGTTGTCCCAATTTTCCGGCAGATGGAACCCTTTGCTGCCGTCCTTCAGGATGACCGGCACGTCGTCGATGACGACGGCCGGGGCGATCGCTCCTTTGTCGATGGCCGGGATGTAAGCCGCGATCGGCTTCATCGTAGAGCCGGGCTGACGCGTCATCTGGGTGGCGAGGTTCATCTGCTCCTTGTGGAAATCGCGTCCCTCGATCATCCCGAGAATGGCGCCCGTGGCGTTGTCCAAGGTGATGGCGGCGATCTGCTCCATCCCTTTTTCGGGATCGTCGGGAGTGAAGTTGTCGCTATTGTCGGAGATGACGTGCATCTCGTCGTAGATCTGCTTGTCGATCGTCGTGTAGATCCGGTATCCTTTGCGCTGCAGATCCTCGCGCGCCTGCTTGACGGCTTCCGCGTATTCGGCCTGGCCTTGCTTCGTATCCTTCTTGAGGTCCGGGTTGCTCAGGTTGGCCAATATTTCGCTTGATTGGCGCTCCACTTCCAGCATCAAGTACGGGTATGTATTGTATGCTTTCGGCTGGGACGGCGCGAGCGAACCTTTGATGTCGAACGCCAGCGCTTCGTCGTATTGCGTTTGCGTCAGCTTGCCTTCATCGAGCATTCTCTTCAAGACCAGCTTCATCCGTTCGACCGCTCCGTTAAAAGCTTTCTCGTCAAGTTCGCCGCGGCTCGTGAATGCCGAATATTTGGACGGCAGCTGCGGCAAGCCGGCCAGATAAGCCGCTTGGGCGGTGTGCAGATCGTGCAGGTTGTCGATATTAAAGATGCCTTTGGCCGCCGCCTTGATCCCGTACAGATTATAGCCGGACGAGCCGTTGCCGTATGGGATCTTGTTCAAATAGGCGAGCAAAATCTGCTCCTTGGACAGCAGCCTCTCCAGGCGGAGCGCGAGCAAAATCTCCTTCGCCTTCCGGTTGTCGCTGCGGTCCAGCGTCAAGAAAACCCGTCGCGCTACTTGCTGGGTAATCGTGCTGCCGCCTGTCTGCACGTCGGCATTCGTCAGCTTCTGGGTGACAGCCCGGAAAAAAGCTTTGACGTCGACGCCGTGATGCGTGTAAAAATCGTGATCCTCAATCGCCAGTACGGCGTCTTCGACGAACTTGGGCAGATCTTCGCTGCCGATCGGCCGGCGGTCTTCCTCCGAGCGGAGCTGACCGATCGGCGTGTCGTCGTTGAAATAGACGAAGCCGGTTATCGCATTTTCGTTAATCCTCTCCAGGATTTCTTCCTGGGGGCGAACGGGGTCGTCCTTTACAAGTGCGCTAACGTAACCGAATGCCGCTCCCGCTCCGACAAATCCGATTATTATGCCGGCGATAAACATCCATTTGAGAGTTATCAACGTTACGCGCAGCGCTTTTTTTGCTGTAGAAGATGATGATGATGGCTTGGTCATTCCGTTAATCCTCCTTCGGGCACACAGAGTTATTATAGCACATATCGTCATTTCATAATTTGGAATATCCGATAGAAGTTGCGAATTTTCGCCGTTTTTTTCAGTGAAATCCGAGAATTAATCAAAAATTGAATGATTCTTGTCGTTGACTTTCACTTTGGCCTTATGATATAACTGGTGTTAAATCTTAAAAACGACAAAGCGTTTGAAGGGCTAGCGTGGCCCGGCGAATACCGGGAGCGCCAGTAGGCGGATGCCAGCGCATATCAGAGAACCGGCGGAAGGTGCGAGCCGGGATGCGTCATGTTGCCGAATTACGGTCCTGAGCAGCAAAAGGGGAAGCGCGTGAGGCGCCAAGCTTTTGCCGGGTGATCCCGTTATCGAAATGAAGTGAAAGCAGCGCCCGTCTCCTTTAGAGTTAACAACGGCTCTTATAAGGATTCGAAAGCAGCTGCTTTAATTAGGGTGGTACCGCGGGTCAAAGCCTTCCCGTCCCTTTTTGTGGACGAGAAGGCTTTTTTTGCGTTTATTTTGGAAAAAACAAGCAGAGAGGACGCGAATAGCGATGGAAGCATGGAAACAGTTGACAGAGCAGATGAGAAAGGAAGCGGAACGGCAGCTGGAAGTCGTCCGCCGGGGTGTTGTGGAGATCGTTCCCGAAGAGGATCTGAAGGAAAAAATAGCGAATTCCCTGCTGACCGGGAAGCCGCTTAAGATCAAGCTCGGTCTCGACCCGTCCGCACCGGACATCCACGTCGGCCATACGGTCGTCCTTCATAAGCTGCGGCAGTTCCAGGAGCTCGGCCATGAAGTGCAGCTGATCATCGGGGACTTTACCGGACGGATCGGCGACCCGACGGGCAAATCGGAGACGCGCAAGCAATTGTCCGAAGAGGACGTGAAGCGTAACGCGGAGACGTACCAGGCGCAAATCTTCAAAATTTTGAACCCGGCCCAGACGACCGTTCATTACAATTCGCAATGGCTGAACAAGCTGAACTTCACGGATGTCGTCCAGTTGGCGGCGAAGGTGACGGTAGCGCGTATTTTGGAGAGAGACGACTTCACGAAGCGTTATGCGAACGGTCAGCCGATCGGCGTGCACGAGTTTTTTTACCCGCTGATGCAAGGTTACGATTCGGTCGAGCTGGACAGCGATGTCGAGCTGGGAGGAACCGACCAGAAATTCAATCTGCTTATGGGCCGCACGTTGCAGAAAGAGTACGGTAAACAACAGCAGGCCGCCATTACGCTGCCGCTGATCGCAGGGCTCGACGGCGTGCAGAAGATGAGCAAAAGTCTCGGTAATTACATCGGCATCGACGAAGCTCCGAATGATATGTACGGCAAGGCGATGTCGGTGCCGGACGAATTGATGGTGAAATACTTCGAACTGGCGACCGACCTGCCCGACGAAGAGCTCGGCAGCTTAAAGGCCGGACTCGAGGAAGGAACCGTACACCCGCGCGACGCGAAGATGAAGCTTGCATACACGTTCGTCAAGATGTACCACGGGGAAACGCAAGCGGAAGAGGCGAAGCGGCATTTCGTGACGGTATTCCAGCAAAAGGCACTGCCCGATGAGATCGAGGACGCGGAACTGCCGGTGTCGGAGCTGAACGGCGGGGAGATCCGGATTGTCCAGCTGCTGGTAACGACCGGACTGCAAGCTTCGAACGGGGAAGCGAAGCGCAGCGTATCGCAGGGAGCCGTGAAAATAAATGAAGAGAAGGTAACTGACCCGAACGCGGTTGTCCAACTGGAGGGCGGAGAAGTGCTGCAGGTCGGGAAGCGGAAGTTCGTCAAAATCAAGCTCGTGTAACCAGCCGGCCGAAACCAAAACGGGCTGAAGCAAAAAACGGCTAAAACCAAAACGGTCAAAAGCAAAAACCCCCAAGCCAAAAGGCTCGGGGGTTGATTGTTGAAGTCCAGATTAACGGCTGTAAAACTCGACGATTTGCTTCTCGTCGATTTCTTGAGGAAGTTCCGAACGCTCAGGCAGGCGGATGAACTTGCCTTCCATTGCCGTGTCGTTGAACTCCAGGTAGTTCGGCAGGAAGTTGCGGTTTGCCAAAGCTTCCTTGATGGAAGACAAGCCGCGGCTTCTTTCGCGAAGGCCGATTACAGTGCCAGTGCTAACTGTGTAGGAAGGGATATCTACTTTGCTTCCGTTCACCGTTACGTGGCCGTGAGCGACGAGCTGACGGGCACCTGCACGGGAGTTGGCAAGGCCAAGACGGTACACGAGGTTGTCCAGACGGCTTTCGAGCAGAACCATGAAGTTCTCACCGGAAATACCTTGCATTTTGGATGCTTTGTCGAACAAGTTGCGGAATTGCTTCTCGCCCAAACCGTACATATGGCGAAGCTTTTGCTTTTCTTGGAGCTGAATGCCGTAGCCGCTCAGCTTCTTGCGTTGTCCCGGACCGTGTTGTCCTGGAGGAAACGCGCGTTTCAATTCTTTTCCTGTCCCGCTAAGGGATACGCCGAGGCGGCGGCTCAATTTAAATTTAGGACCTGTATAGCGTGCCATTATGTTTTGCTCCTTTATACCGATAGTGTTTAATGGTTGAGTAGGCGTAGGGGAGACGTTCCGACGCGGTATACGTTGCGAAACGGACTTCGATCAGTCCCGTTTCCCGGCAGGCAGTTCAGCCGCTGGCCTGCTGGTAACGAACACCGTGAGGGTCGCATCGTGCGTCGCCAATCATAAAAAACACCTTTTTCCACTCGAATATTAATTCTATTAGAAACCTGGGGGTGATGTCAAGCGGAAACCGCTATTGGGCGAAATCTGACGATGCAAATATGAAGTGTGTATATAATGAAAGTAAATGATCCGGTGCGCATCTTATCGAATTTATACGGTTTGTGGCGGCAATGGGATTGGTAAGGCGCGGCAAGGTACGGTATGGTTCGGCATGGCACGGTAAAACGCAGCGATGACCGATTTTGGAGAATCCTTCCTTTAGCGAATTTTGAACGAAAATTTAGTGCAGCCTGTTTGCATTCATAGTATGATTGGAATATTGACGTTTCATAGAAGGGGTTCGCTATGAAAGAAATGCTACATCAGGACCGACTCGCTGTACTAATCGAGGATGGATTCGGCCCGTTCGTCACCGGCCTGGAGAGACATATGCCAGACCGGGCTGCGGTATACGCAGTGTGGGATGCCGACGGCCGCTGCATTGCTCATCATACGATCAACCCGTCCGGTTCCGGAATAAACGTTTCGTTTCCAGCGGATCCAGAAGCTTTTCTGCGCGAGATCCGGGCTGCACATGCTGTGAACGGTCACGACCGAACGTTTTCAAGAGCCGCATTTCTAGTCCATTCCGAACGCCGGGATGCCGCATCGCCCGTCATCGCCTCGTATCCCCTTTACGCCGACCGCAATGATCCGATCGCTTATTTGATTCGTATAACTGACGATTCGACAGCCGAGCCGGAGCTGCTGGAGTCCATGGAGCTGACCGGAACGGCATTCGCCGCCGCGATTCGCGCAAAGGAGGCGGAAGCCCGGCATGACGAGCTTGCCGGACAGATGAAGGAGCTGGAGCAGCAACTGGTACGCAAGAAAGCGTTGTTCGACATGGCGATCCATATTCATTCCTGCAACGATCCGGACCAGGTGCTGGAGACGCTGATCCGCTTTCTGGACGAGCGGGACCCGGCCGTGGCTTACGAAATTTATTTGTCTCAGGATCAATACAGCTCGATCCCGTCTGTCAAGCCGCTCCGTTTTGACCAGTCCGAGGAAGATATCCGCTTCCGTTCGTTTACCGAGGGCCGGCCGATCGTCGGACAATGCGGGACCGATGCGGTTTTCCCGCTGCGCGGCAAGCAGGGGGTGTACGGAGTCATCCGGATTGCGATTCCGGACGGAAAGACGGAGTTCGAGACGCTTCAGGAGATTACGCTGCTAGCCGATACGACCGGCGGCGCCTTCGAGAATGCGCGCCTGTATGAACAATCGAACCGGCTTGTCGGGGAACTGCGCCTGATTAACGAGATTACGCAGCGTCTGAATCAAAGTCTGAAGCTGCAAGATATATATTCGTTTGTTTCCATGGAGCTGCGCACGATTTTTAATGCGGAGTTTTCGTGCATTTTAGAGCTGGACAAGCCGAGCGGCAAGCTTATTGTCCGGGCCGGGGAGCCGGCTTCTTTTTGCGGCGAGGTGCTGGCCTCCGATTACGGGTTTGCCGGGCGGGTCATCGCTTCGAAAGAACCGCTGATCGTATCGGATTACAGGTTCAATCCGGCCGTCGAGTCGCTCTGGATGAAGGCGACGAACGCCCGCTCGCTGCTGGCTTGCCCGATCGTGGTGGAAGGAACGGTGGTCGGCGTCATTCTGATGGCGCACCGGCGGGCCCATTACTTCTCCTACGACAACTACAAGCTGCTCAAGACGTTGTCCAGCCATATCGGACTGGCCGCCTCCAATGCGAACCTGCACGCGGAAGTGCGCCGGATGGTGCAGACAGACCGGCTGACCGGGCTGTTCGCCAGACATTATTTGGACGACCAGATCGGTCTGTTTCAGAAAAAAGATTACTGCGGCTCGCTAATTCTGGTCGATATCGATAACTTCAAAAAGGTAAACGATACGTACGGCCACCAGATCGGCGACCGCGTGTTGATTCAGGTAAGCGCGATAATCCGCACCTCGATCCGCGAAGGCGATATTGCTTCCCGCTGGGGAGGCGAGGAGCTGGCCATTTATTTGCCCCAGGTTTCGAAGGAGCAGGCGATCAAGGTGGCGGAGCGGATCCGGAAGCAAGTGAAAACGGAAACTTCCCCGATCGTCTCGGTATCGTGCGGAGTTTCGGACTGGAACTGGGAAGACGAGAGGATCAGTGTGGAATCGCTTTTTTACCGGGCGGATATGGCGTTGTACAAGGCGAAGCATTCCGGGAAAAACCGGATCTGCATCGATTGAGCCGAATGTCGCAGGAATAACTACACTCTCTTGGGAAACGATAAGGTGAAGTTGAATCGTTATGCCCAGGAGGGGTTTTCATGCTAACGAAGCGGAGATATAGTCGGCTGAGGCGGCGTGCGCTCGCGCTTGCCGTTTTTGCGATTATCGCGATCCTGGCGGAGGCGTGCTCATTAACGGGAATGCCGTCCGATCCGGGCGAGCTGCTGAAGCAGACCGTCTCCGGCTTGTCCGGAACGGACGATTTCCGGTTTGAAGGGACGACGAGCGTATCGGTCGGGGGATTGCCGATGCAGGAAGGGGCCTCGTTCGAAGGCGTGGTCAACGGGCATAACCGGCTGTCGATGAGCTTTAACCGGGGCAGCCCGGGAGCAGGGACGATCGGTGCGGCCCAAGCGGGGGGAACGCCCCGTTCCGTCGTGTTCAGCAAATCCCAGAACGAATGGGTCGTCTCGGAGGCCGCTTCGCAAAGCGATGCGATCGTGCTGCTGCCCTGGAGCCCGCTGTACAAGCTGGAGCAGTTGAACACGATGGCGAAAAAAACGGAAAGCGCCAGAGACGAACAGGATACCCGTCTGACGATTCTTACGGTAACGCCGGAGACGGCCGATGTAACGAAGGCGGTCCGAGATCAGCTGGCCCGTCAAGCCGATGTGCTCGATATCGACAAGCAGCTCGCCGGACTGCGGACGAGGCACGGGCTGTCCGAAGCGGAGGCGGCGCGTATGAGGGGCGAGCTGGAGCAGAGCGTCCTTCTGACGAAGCGGCAGCTGGACGAGGCGGGAGGATCGCTTGAGGCGGGCGCCGTATACCGGATCTGGGTGGACCGGGTAAGCCGCCTTCCCCGCAAGATGCAGATCGAGACGGAGATGAAGTATACTTCGGACGGTCAGCCGAAGACCGAGACGATTCGCGTCGACTACCTTTTCACGGATTATAATAACAAGAAAAGCACCTGACGTCGCCGGCTTCGCACACCGAAGATCAGCGTCCGGGAGGGGCTTCTTTCCCGTTGTGCGCAGCTTCCCTGCGGCGGGGCCTGCCTTTTATCCATGTCCGAATCCGTGTTACAATATGGGAGGATGTACAGGGGAGGGCTTACAGGTTGAGCACCATACGTAATCGTTTGAAATACGGCATTCCTCTAGCCATGTTCGCAGCTGCAGCCTATTTCATCCTGTTTACGGAAACGGGAAGGGACCTTCGTCACGGCAACGTGGAGCAGCTTGCGGATCTGCTGCATTCGTTCGGGATATACGCAGTAATCGCTGGGATGCTCGCTATTTTTTTTCAAACCTGGTTTCCGATTGTTCCCTTCGTGCTGCTCGCTGGCGCCAATGCGTATGTGTTCGGCTTGACCGGAGGATTTGTGATGAATTACGGAATGACGTGTTTATCCGCGGTGTGCGCATTTCTGATCGCGAGATACATAGCCCGTGACGCGGTCGAAGCCAGACTGGCGAAGTTTCCGGCCGTACAGTCGTTCAACCGCAAGCTGGAGCGGCAAGGTTTCTTCTACACGCTGGTCGGCCGGCTGATCCCGGTCATTCCGTCCTCGCTGATCAACTTCGGCGCCGGCGTATCCAATATCCGGTTTCGTCCGTTCTTGCTGGCGACCGTGTTGGGCAAACTGCCGATCGTGCTGATGGAAACGTTCATCGGACACGATCTGATCCGGTTCAAGGAACATAAAATCCGGCTGCTGCTGGTGCTGGTTTTGTTCGTTCTGCTGATCTGCCTCGGCCAGTACATGAAGACGAGATGGACCGGCAAGCGGGATGAAGCGACCTAACTTACATAAGGAGATGAGCGGACTTATGAGAGATCCACGATTGCAAACGTTAGCCGCCAACCTGGTCGGCTATTCGGTGAACGTCCAGCCCGGCGACAAGGTGCTGATCGAGATGATCGGCCCGGAGAGGGAGATCGTCCACTGTCTCGTCGAGGAGGTTCATGCGAAAGGCGGCTTCCCGTATGTGATCTACGAAGACAGGGCGGTGCTGAGCTCGGTGCTGCAGTCGATCACGAAGGAGCAGCTTGAGCATTGGGCGGAGATGGACCTAAGGCGTATGGAGCAGATGGATGGTTACATCGCGGTCCGGTCCGGGGAGAACGTCAACGAATTGTCCGACGTCCCGAGCGACAAGAACGATATGTACAAACGGATCTACTACAAGCCGGTTCATCTGGAGCGCCGGGTCAAGAAGACGAGATGGGTCGTGCTGCGTTACCCGAACCCGTCTATGGCCCAGCTTGCCAGTATGAGCACCCGGGCTTTCGAAAATTTTTATTTCGACGTGTGCAACCTCGATTACCGCAAGATGGATATCGCCATGGACCCGCTGGCCGAGCTGATGGCTCGCACCGACCGGGTACGAATCACAGGGCCGGGCACCAACCTGTCGTTCTCGATCAAGGGGATCGGGTCCAAAAAATGTTCCGGACACCGCAATATTCCGGACGGAGAGGTGTTCACCTGCCCGGTCCGGGACTCCGTGAACGGTGTGCTGCAATACAATACGCCAAGCGTAAATTCCGGCATTACGTTCGAAAATATCCGGTTCCGCTTCGAGAACGGGAAAATCGTCGAGGCTACCTCCAACGATACGAAGCGGCTGAACGACATTTTGGATACGGACGAAGGGGCTCGCTATATCGGGGAGTTCAGTCTCGGATTTAATCCGTTTATCATGCACCCGATGAAGGATACGCTGTTCGACGAGAAAATCGACGGCAGTCTGCACTTTACTCCGGGCCAGGCTTATGAAGAGTGCGACAACGGCAACCGTTCGTCGGTTCATTGGGACCTGGTGCTGATCCAGCGGCCGGAATACGGCGGCGGGGAAGTGTATTTCGACGATGTGCTGATCCGCAAGGACGGCCGCTTCGTCATTCCCGAGCTGCAGGGGCTCAATCCCGAAAACTTGAAATAGATTCCAGCCCGCAGCAAGTTCTGGCAAATTATCATTGCGCGAATAGATGTTCCACGCTAATATAGAAGTATCAAATACGGAAGCCGGATTACTCCGCTTCTACTTGGAGGGATTGTGCCATGTCAAGCGCCAGCAACGCCGCAATTGTTGAAGTATCGCAAACGGCTAACAAGTTCAGATCTTCTATCGTACTTCAATATGAAAATAAATTCATTGACGTCAAGAGCATTCTCGGACTGTTCACGACACTGCTCGACTCGGGCGTTTACGATCTGCACGTTCACGGTCCCGACGCTGAAGAAGCAAAGGCTGCGATGGTCGAAGTATTTAAGAAGCATAACCTGGAAGTTAATGTCGTAAGCTGAGCGGACTTCCAGGTCCGTTCGATATACAGACGCAACCAAAAGGCTGCCTCGGGATAACCCGGGCAGCCTTTTCTGTGCGCAACCGCCTAAACGGACGACGAATCTTATACGGCTTGTTCGACCGCAACGTACGTGTAGCCGAGGTCGCGTGCGACCGCCGGATGCGTGATTGCTCCCCGGAACGTATTAATGCCGCTCAGGAGCGTTTTGTCGGACAGGAGAGCCTCCAGGCCGGACCCGGCGATACGAAGCGCATAAGGCAGCGTGGCGTTGGTCAGAGCCATGGTTGATGTGCGGGGCACGGCTCCGGGCATGTTGGCAACCGCATAGTGAACGACTCCGAACTTCTCGTATGTCGGGTTATCGTGCGTGGTCAGCCGGTCGACCGTCTCGAAGATGCCGCCTTGGTCGATCGCCACATCCAGGATGACGGAGCCGGGCGACATGGCGCGAACGGCGCTTTCCTTGACCAGCTTCGGCGCTTTCGCACCGGGAATCAGCACGGCGCCGATGACGAGATCGGATTCCGCCACCGATTCGGCGATATGCAGCGGATTGGACATAAGCGTCCGGATGCTCGTGCCGAATATGTCGTCCAACTGCCGTAGACGATCCGGGCTTACGTCGATAATCGTAACGTCGGCGCCGAGGCCGATCGCGATTTTGGCCGCATTCGTTCCGACGACGCCTCCGCCGATGATGGTCACCTTGCCGCGTTTGACGCCGGGCACGCCGCCGAGCAGGATGCCTTTGCCGCCGTGCGGGCGTTCCAGAAACTGCGCTCCGATCTGGGCGGCCATCCGGCCGGCCACTTCGCTCATCGGCGTCAGCAGCGGAAGCGAGCGGTTGACTTCAACGGTTTCGTAGGCGATCGCGGTTACGCCCTTGGTTGTGAGCGCCCGGGCCAGCTCGGGCTCGGCGGCCAGATGCAGGTAAGTGAACAAAATGAGACCGTCCCGAAAGTAACCGTATTCAGACGAAAGCGGTTCCTTTACTTTCATCACCAGATCGGAATTGTCCCATACCTCTGCGGCGCCGGTACAAATCAATGCCCCTGCCGACTGATACAGCTCGTCCGGAAAGCCGCTTCCCGCTCCCGCGTTCGTCTCGATCCGCACCTCGTGTCCTGCGCCCGCGAGCGCCATGACTCCGGCCGGAGTGACGGCTACCCGGTTTTCATTGTTTTTGATTTCTTTCGGTACCCCGATTCTCATCATCCATCCAGCTCCCCCGATTTGGTTTTCGTTACCAAGTATACGTGTCGGCGAGCGGTCTAGCTTCGTGATGAAACGAGAAAAAAAGGGGACGCCCTTGTGAAAAGTCACAAACGATCCGGATTGCCGCTCCATTTGTCCGTCTTTAAATCCAGAAACAAAGTCGTTTTCTGATCGACATTGGCAAAGTTGATACCGCCGATCTCGGCAATCCGCTTCAGCCGGTAAGCAAGCGTATTCGTATGAACATGCAAGGCGTCGGCGGCGACCTTGACGTTGCTGTCGCAGGCGAGGAACGTTTCCAGCGTCTCGACCAGATTGGCATGATGCTCCCGGTCATAGGTCCGGAGCTGTTTTAACGACGCGTTTTCGTACCGGTGCAGCCGTTTTTGTTCGAGGAAATAAGGAAGATAGCGGTAATAGCCGAGCTCGTGGTAGTGGGTGACGGAACCGGTCTCGGCGGGAAACTGCGCTTTGATCTGCAGCACGGTGAGCGCTTCCCGGTAGCTTTGCTCGACTGCGGTCACCTCTTCGCACGAGGAGCCGATTCCCCAGTTGAGCGGTTCACTGCCGAATCGTTCCTTCATCTGATGATAAAACGACAGGGCGAATTCCCCGGCTTCCGCTGCGAAGCGGGAGGCGTTCGTTCCCGGGACGAGGGCGATCAGCTGTTTATCCGACAGGACATGGAGCAGCGGACGGGTTTTCTGGATCGCCGTTACGATATATTGGATCTGCTGATTCAACTGCTCGGAGACATCGTGTCCGAACTGGAAGACGATCACGCCGAACAGGCCGGGCAGAGTGACGCCGAGCGAATCGGCTTTGAGCTTCGCCTGAAGCGCCGTCCGGTGATGGCCGGTAAGTAGCTCCCAGAAAAAGTCGCAACGCTCCTCGTCCTCTTTTCTTCTTTGCGTCTGGAGACGCAAAAGCTTGATCTTCGCCGCCTGGGCGGCAAGCTTCAGATGAAGCAGACAAGCTTCGTCCAGCGGCCGTTCCACCTCGAGCGCCCAGATGTAGCCGAGCACCTGATTGTCTTTGCGGATCGAGATGGCGACCCGGTCGCCGAGTCCGACATCGCGAATCGACCGGATCCGGACAGGTTCGTCGCTTTGCATGAGCCGGGGGATCACGCCGTCTTTCCACAAGCTGGCGATCACGTTATCGGGTACGCGCCGGCCGATGATCGTGGCAATCCGCGCCGCGTCGGTCCCGGGGTCGTGCTTGCTGTAGGCGAGCAGCCGGTGGTTTGCGTCCTCGACCGTTACCGGCGCGTGGAGCACTTCGCCTATTTTGTCGGCCAAAGCTTCCAGATGGTCAAAGCTTCGGTTGAAAGGATTTAGTTCCGCGTTCATCCGCGCGCTCCTTATTGTTCCGCCCAATTCGCATGCAAACGTACCAGCATCCGAATGGTTGACTATTTAGTTGGTTTCCCTACTATTTTATAGATTGGCCCGCGCCGATTCAATGCGAATAATAGACGCAGCTATAATTCTAATCTGTTGTGCGCTTGTGTAATCATCGGTTTTCGACTATCATAAGCATATAGAGATTGGATGAGCTTTGCGCAAAGGGGGAAAACGGATGTCTACATCGGACGTCATGGTCGGTTTGCATCAGAAAGCGCTGAACCTGCTTCAAGAAGATGCGGACAACATCGAAAAGCTGATTCAGATCCAAATGGAAACATTGACGAATCGCAGATGCCCTCTTTACGAAGAGGTATTGGATACACAGATGTATGGGCTGTCCCGTGAAATCGATTTCGCGATCCGGGCGGGGCTGATTGACGAAGCGTCGGGCAAGCTTATAATAAGCGATCTGGAGCGCAAGCTTGCGCAGCTGTACGAAGCGCTCGCCCTATCCAGAAAAGAGTAACTCCGCCTTGGAGCTACTCTTTTTTTTGTGCAATTTTGGAGTCCGGGCGGTCAGACGAGGAAAAAGGCGATTCCCAAGATGACATAGACGACCAGCAGCAAAAATCCTTCATACCAATTCGTCGCGCCGTCCTGGGAGATCGAACGGGCTAACACTGCGGCGATGGCGATGGCGGCGAGCTCGTATAACGTAAAGACGATATTCATCGGATCGCCCATAAAGTGGCTGACGATGACGAGTACGGGAGCAACGAATAGGGCGACCTGCAGGCTGCTTCCGATGGCGATTTCGACGGCGGCGCCGATTTTGTTTTTCATCGCGAGGAACACGGCGGCGCTGTGTTCGGCGGCGTTGCCGATGATCGCAATCAGAAACGCGCCTACGAACAGCTCGGACAAGCCGAACGTTTCCGTAAAATGTTCCAGGGTGCCGACAAGCCATTCGCTTATGAAGGCAACCATCACGGTGGCGAGCACGAGATAAAAGATCGATTTGCCCTTGCTCCAATTGAGCGTATGCGCATGATCCTCAGGGTCGCGAGCGGAGACGTCGCTCAGTTCTTTTTTGTGCGTTACCATGGAGAACAACAGCCATAAGCCGTAAGCGATAATGAGGATGACGGCGACGATCGTGCTGAGCATATCCATTTCCTTGAATGTGAAGCTTTTGGCGAATATGGCCGGCACGATCAGGGCGACTACGGCGAGCAACATAAGCGAGGCGTTATGGCTGGCCAGCATCACGTTGAAATTTTGTACCTTGTATTTGAGGCCGCCGAGAAACACGCTGAGTCCCAGCACGAGCAGCATATTGCCGATAATGGAGCCGGTAATGCTCGCCTTCACCATGTCGTGGAGCCCGTCGCGTACGAGGAAAATCGCGATGATCAGCTCCGCCGCATTGCCGAACGTGGCGTTCAGGAAACCGCCCATCCGCTCCCCGGCATAGTGAGCGACGCTCTCCGTCGCCTTGCCCATAAACCCGGCGGCAAAAATAACGGCTATGCAGCAGAGGACGAATTGCAAAGTCGTATTCAAACCGCTGTAGTGGGCGGTGCCGCTCAGCAGAAAACTGGCGATCAGAATGGTGTAAAACAGCTTTTGCTTCATGATGTGATCTCTGCTCCTTCCGTCAACTACCAGTGTTCCAGCATCAAGTGGATCCTATTCTACTATAATGGAAAAATTTCCAGTTGCAAAGAAAAACCGCTTCTGCTTATCCGGTTGCGAACCGCCCTTCCAAAAAGGTACAATGGAAATATCCGTATACGAGGAGTGAGAACAATGTCCGCTGAAAACCAACCGGGAATGATCCGCATTTCCGATGACGTCGTAGCCACTATCGCCGGATTGGCTGCTCTCGAGACGCAAGGCGTCGCTGCTATGTCGGGGGGCATTTCCGAAGGACTTGCCAAACGGCTTAGCGGAAAAAACGTACAAAAAGGCGTCTCCGTCGAAGTCGGACAGTTGGAGGCCGCGATCGATCTGCGAGTCATCGTTCATTATGGCTCGATTATACAGAGCGTCTGCCGCAGTCTGCAGGAAAACGTAAAAGAAGCGGTAGAGAACATGACGGGATTAAACGTGGTCGAAGTGAACGTTAAGGTAGAGGGAGTCGCTTTCAAGGAAGAGGAAGCGGAAGAAGTCCCGGCCCGGATCAAGTAAAGTGTGGAGCGGCGTTCGCGCCGCTTTTTTGTTTGCTGCCAGAAAGTTTAAGTTCTTTACCGTGCTAAAGTGAAGGTTTCCTTACTCGGCGTTAGTGAACGTATACTCAGGTGCGATGACTAACGAATCGTATCGTGCTTATGGCTGAAAAACGACGTTATTTCAGACGTAACGAATCCGGGGATCGTTATCGAACCGAAAGTGGAAAAAAAACGATCCGATTTGCGGGAGTAACCATACAAGAGTTCGTTACAAATTCAAACGCCTGCATTCGGCTCTGATAACGAATTCTGGGTTCGTTAGCCATACCACCGCATGAAGACAACACGACTGAGGGCGAGCGGCTGAAGCGAAGGTATCCATTCTCTTCCAACGTACTAATGTAGGGGGTTGCACGTCAAAGGACCTTCCGGATGCTTTTCTGGACGGTTTTTCTTAATTTTTTGTTTTTCTGCAACAGGCGAAGCGCCGCTTCATCGTGACATAACCCCCACAAAGAAGGAAGGGACCGTATCGAGACGGTCCCTCCGGATATTCAACCTCTCACCAACTTGAGAAATTCGCGCATAAAGCCGGGAAGATCCGGCCAGGCATGTCCCGATACGATGTTGCCGTCGACGCACAGCGTCTCTTTGGCGTATTCGGCGCCGAGATTTTCGATATCCGGCTTGCAGGCGGAATAAGCGGTCATTTTGCGGCCTTGGAAATAGCTGCTGTTCTTTAATACGGAAAGGACGAGCGCGGCGTGACAGATGGCGCCGACCGGCTTGTTCGCCTCGAAGAAATGGCCGACGATGCGGGGAACATCCGGATCGAGACGGATATATTCCGGCGCTCGGCCGCCCGGAATGATCAGGCCGTCGAATTCCGCCGGATTCACTTCGGCGAACGAAGTATGCGACTCCAGCAGGTAGCCCGGCTTCTCCGTGTAAGTGTCCCAACCCTCGAAGTCGTGAACGACCGTTTTCAGCACTTTTTTGGTCGGAGAAGCGATAATCGCCTCGTACCCTTCCTCTAAAACCCGGTAAAACGGATAGTACACTTCCAATGCTTCCACAGCGTCTCCAGTCAAGATCAAGATCTTCTTGGACATCCTGGACTCACACTCCTCGTTATCGGATAGCCTACCCTTCTATCTTGCAGCAACCCGCCCGATCTGTAAAGTAGAAGAATGAAGCGTCCGGCGTGGCTGCCCGTTATACGTCTTGCTTCGCAGCCGCCCGGAGCGGTGCGGCCGCCAGCCTGGCCTGGGCAGCTTTTCGCAGCAGCAGCTCCAGCTTCCCGATGAGCCATAACGGCAGAAGCAGGCAGAGCAGCGAGGCGAGAACCGTAAGCGGCAGCACCCAGACGACTTCCGGACGGACGAAATACGGAATCAAGGAAACGGCGAGAATCGGCGCCGCGTTCCACTTGCACCATTGAATCAATAAGACGGTCACGAGCGCGGTAGCGAGCAGCGAGAGGGCGCCGCTGCTGATCGTGTAGAAGACCGCTCCGATTCCGGTCGAGATACAAGCTCCGATGATGATCCTCCGGATGTCCTTCATCTGGTCCATCCGCTGCATGAACAAGTAGCTGAACGCGCCGAGAGTCGGGTAAAACACCATTTTAAAAATGGGGTAGTGCGCGGAGATCCAGTAGGCGGCGGCAAGATATCCGCATATGACGAATGAACGCAGTAACATGGCTGTCGAACCTGTCCTTTTCTGATAAACTCAAATTCTGATTTGAATACTAGGCAATCCATATTGTACACGATGGTTTTGTTTAACAACAAATAAGAAATGCTTATGCAAATGCGAGAATCGCTTATAGATGGAAACGCGATGCCGGCCTGCATAACGAAGCGGCTGTGCGCTTTGTCACAGAACGTTGGTTATTGGAGTGATTGCAATCACACTTCGCGCATGCTCCGGCTCCTTATAATGGGCACATAAGGCACGATACAAGTCCAAAACAGTGAGGAGAATGAAACATGCTAAACGAAGCTACGATCGCCATCATCAAATCCACGGTGCCGATTCTTAAAGACCGCGGAACCGAGATTACCAAACGATTCTACGAGCTTTTGTTCTCAAGTCATCCTGAGCTGCTCCATATATTCAATCACGCCAATCAGAAGCAGGGCAAACAACAGGCCGCGCTGGCCAATGCGGTATACGCCGCCGCCGCTCACATCGACCAGCTGCCGGCGATCCTGCCGGTCGTCAAACAGATTGCGCACAAGCACCGGAGCCTGGGAGTGAAGGCGGAGCACTACCCGATCGTCGGTCAGAACTTGCTCGCCGCGATAAAGGATGTGTTGGGCGATGCGGCCACGGACGAGATTTTGCAGGCATGGGCGGATGCGTACGGCGTGATCGCCTCGGTATTCATAGAGGTCGAACAATCGATGTACGACCAAGCTGAAGGGCAGGACGGAGGCTGGGAAGGGTTCCGTGCATTCGTCATCCAGAAGAAAGTGAAGGAGAGCGACGTGATCACTTCGTTTTACCTCGTCCCGCAGGACGGCAAGCCGATCGCGGGTTTCGAGCCGGGACAATACGTGAGTGTCCAAACGAAGCTGCCGGACGACGGCTACACGCATATTCGCCAATACAGCCTCTCCGACGCGCCGGGGAAACCGTACTACCGGATATCGGTGAAACGGGAAGACGCTATCGGCAACCGCCCGGCCGGAAAAGTATCTACCGCTCTGCATGAAAAAACGAAAGAGGGCGATGTCCTGCTGCTGTCGGCTCCGGCAGGCGACTTTACCTTGAACCGCGACGATAAGAGACCGGTCGTGCTGATCAGCGGCGGGGTCGGCCTGACTCCGATGGTCAGCATGCTGAACACGCTGGTGGAAACACAGCCGCAGCGCCCTGTCACGTTTATCCATTCGGCTCAGAACGGAAGCGTCCATGCGATGAAGGAGCATGTGAACCGGTTGGCGCAGGCTCATCCGCAGTTGTCCGTCCGGTATTGCTACGCCGAGCCTAATGAAGCGGACCAAGCCGCGGGATCGTATCACCGGGAAGGCTACGTCGACGCGGACTGGCTGAAATCCGTAATCCCGTCGATGAATTCCAGCGTTTACTTCTGCGGGCCTCAGCCGTTCATGGCGGTCGTCAACAGCGCGCTGAAGGCATGCGGCGTCGCGGACTCCGATCTTCATTACGAGTTTTTCGGTCCGGCAGCCAGCCTGGAACAGCCGGCGCTTCAGACGCAGCCTTAACCTACCCGTCCGTCGGGGGAAGCTTCGCCGCTTGCGAACGGAGCAGCCGATTGACCGTCTCACGGCGCATGCCGATTAATTGTCCGATTTCGTCCTGGGTCAGAACGTCGGTCAGCGTAGCCGGCGAGATATATACCGCAAACCATTCCTGCAAGCTTTTCAGCTTGGCCGCCGGAGTCGTCTGAGTGAGCTGGTCGATGCGCTGCTGCATCATTCTCAGCTTGCCTTGGAGCAGCAAAGCGACCTCCAGACATTTATCCGGATTGCCCGCAAGCGAATCGTACCATTCCTTCGAGGGAAGTGCTTCAACCTCGCTGGTGACGAGCGCGATGGCAGTTCCGTGGTAAGGCTTCGGCGTAATTAAGGAGTGGTGGGGGATCATCTCGCCGGAAACGATAATATTCACCAAGACCGGATTGCCGTCTTCATGTACGCGAATAATTTTAAGCAGGCCGCTCTTCAGACGATACAGCGGCCCGTTTTCCCCTTGCCGGAATAACGTTTCCCCTTTGTGCAGAAGCATTTGCCGCCCTCCTTCTTTTTCCTGGCTCCCGATGTCCGTCACTCGATTCAACCGATACGAACAGCTTCTAAACGACGCTTTTTCCGGTGAATACCCCTGTTTAAGAGAGGGTCTTTTCGGGTTAAAGAAGTTTCATTTGGCTTGCGGCGATAAAAAAGAGCCCGTAAGGACTCTGGATAATTGCCGGATGCGTGATGTGTTCCCCCTGCAAGCGTCAGGTACGCTCGAGGATGAGCTGATACAAATATACGTCCTGCCAGGCGTTAAATTTGCAGCCTACCTCGCGAAGCACGCCGGCCTCGGTAAAGCCGAATTTGCGGTGCAGGCGCACGCTTGCCTCATTGCCCCCGGTAATGCCGGATATGAGGACGTGAAAGCCGAGATCCCGCCCCATGTCGATCATGTGCTGCAGCAGTACGGAGCCGATTCCGCCGCCTCTGCAGTCTGTATCCAAGTAAATGGAAAGCTCTGCCGTCAACTGGTATGCCGGCTTTGGCCGATATGGTGTCAGACAGCAATAACCGGCCACACCCGATTCGTTCTCCGCTACAATAATCGGGAACCGTTCGTTAAATTGCGCGAACCAGCGTTCCCGCTCCTGCAGCGTCTGGGGTGTCAGATCAAATGTGGCCGCAGAGTGAATGACAGCATCATTGTAGATGTCCAGCAGCTTCGGGAGATCTTCCCGTACCGCCGGGCGGATTCGAAGGGTCATGCGCGTTTGCTCCAATCGTTGCGATCTCTTGCGAAGCCGGTACGTTTCTCCGGTTTCTCGGCCCGGTCCGGCTTTGTGATGTCCCGGGATATGCTGAGCAGGATGCCGATACTGGCCATCGTAACCGAAAGGGAGGAGCCCCCAGCGCTTATAAACGGCAGTGTGACGCCGGTCATGGGAATCGTCCCCGTCACTCCGCCCATATTAATCAACGCCTGAATGGCGATCAGACCTACGATGCCTGTCCCTGCCAAACTGCCGAACAGATCGGTGCAGCGCAGAGCAACGATAAATCCCCGCCATAGAAACGCCAAATACAACAGCAGGAAAAGCACCGTTCCGATAAACCCGAATTCTTCCCCGATAATTGCAAAAATAAAGTCGTTATGGGCTTCCGGTAAATAATGCATCTTCTGGATGCTTTGTCCGAAACCCGCTCCGGTCAGTTCGCCATGGCCAAATGCATATAGAGACTGCACCAGCTGATAGCAGCTGCTCTGCTGATCGAACCACGGGTCCAGATAACAGGCAATCCGGTCCATCCGGTAGCCTAGCGAGTCTGCGGAGATAAGGTAGCCCGCCAGAAAGATCGCTGCAATGACGGTGATTGACCCTACGGCCAGGAAAATATGTTTGAGATTGGCGCCTCCGACCACGATTACGAGCGAAGCGGCAAGAACAAGAATCATAGTGGAGCCGAAATCCGGCTGCAGCATGATGAGTCCCGCCACAATCCCGACGATAATGACAGCGGGCAGCAGCCCGTTTTTCAGATCGCGAAACCGCTCGCCTTTTTTGCTGATCAAAAGCGACAAATATAAAATGACGCCGACTTTGGCGAACTCGGAAGGCTGCAAGCTTCCCATGCCGCCCGGAAGGTTAAACCAGCTTCTCGCCCCGTTGACCTCGAAGCCGATAAAAGGCACCAGCACGAGCATAACGAGTACGACGATAAACCCCGGCCTCAAGAGCGGCTTAAGCCGCCTGTAAGGAATGTTCATAAGAAAAAACATGCCAACCGTGCCGGCGACGGCAAAGATGGCTTGTTTTTTCACGAAGTATAACGGATCGTTGCCGAACTTCTCTTTGGCAAGTGCCGTAACGGAACTGGCGCTAAACACCATCACGAGCCCGAAGCCGACGAGCAGGAACGTAAGAAGCAGCAGCAGAAAATCAGGTGTGCCTCTGCGTTGTTCGGTCATATCGGTTCCGCCTTCACGTTTATTCGCTCAGCTGTTTTTTCAGTTCGGCCAGTTTTTGATTGGCTACTTTCACGATCTGATCCGGTACCGGCGAATCATAATCGAGTCCGTGCGGGAACGTGCCGCGTCCCAAGTATGTATCTTCGATGACAAGGATCGCATAAGGCGATTCCAGCTTGCCTTCCACCGCTCTTGTGTTGATGCGAAGGAAGTAATCTACCTTATTCGCTTTATCTTCCAGCTTCAGGTCGTAGGTAGCGCGGTAATATTCCCACTGCCAGCGAACGAAGCCCAGCTTCTCCGAAGCGCCGTCCAGATGAGCCAAATCGCTTTTTAATCCTTTAATTCCCGCATTTTCAATAATCACGATAGGGAAACCTCCTGCGTATCATTTAAAGTAGTTCCGATAGGGGCGCAATCCTCTATTCATGATAGTATGTTTCCCTTGCATGCGCAAGCCTATTAAGATCCGAGATATTAAAATTTGATGACGGCTCGGGGCGATGCGGATGAAACGGCGGCTTCGTTCTGGTACAATGAAGGGATCAGAATCGCGAGCTTATGCGGGGGTGCAGGAAAGTGAACAGCATTATGGAACGGCTGCAATCGTTATTTCCGGACATGGTCGAATGGCGGCGCCATTTGCACCGTCATCCCGAGCTTTCTTATGGAGAACAGATGACCTCAGCCTTTGTCGCGGGGAAGCTTGCCGAGTGGGGAATCGAGGTAAGAACCGGGGTCGGCGGATACGGGGTAACCGGCACGGTCCGGGGAGGCCGGAGCAGAGGCGAACGCCTGACTGCTGCGCTGAGAGCCGATATGGATGCGCTGCCGATTCAGGACGGCAAATCGTGCGACTACGCTTCCATCGTGCCGGGCGTGATGCACGCTTGTGGACACGATGCGCATACGGCCGCTTTGCTTGCGGTAGCCAAGATGTTCGCAGAGAACAAAGATGAATTGCCGGGGGATGTCCGGTTTTTGTTCCAGCCTGCGGAAGAAATCAGTCCCGGCGGCGCGGCGCCGATGATCGCAGACGGGGCGCTGGACGGCGTAGATCGTGTATACGGGGTCCATCTGTGGACGCCGTTTCCCGCAGGAACCATTTATTCGGCCCCAGGACCGCTTATGGCTGCCGCCGACGAATTCGTCATCCACATCCGGGGGAAGGGCGGCCACGGAGGCTTGCCTCATCAGACGGTCGACAGCATACTCGTAGGTTCGCATCTGGTCGTCAATTTGCAGACCATCGTCAGCCGCAGTGTCGATCCGACCGAGCCGGGCGTCGTCTCCATCGGCAAGTTTCAGGCGGGCAACGGCTTCAACGTGATCGCGGAAACATGCAGCATTAACGGAACGGTGCGTTCCTTCGATGATAAGGTCAGGGAAACCATCGTCTCCCGGATGGAACGGATCTGCGCTCATACCGGAGAGATGTTCGGAGCGGACATTCAGCTGGACTACAAGCCCGGATACCCTCCGGTCGTGAACGACAAGGCCGAGACGGAACGGTTTTTCCGCGTTGCGGAAAGCTTGTTCGGTGCGGAGCGCGTTCAGGCTTCTCCGCTGATTATGGCCGGGGAAGATTTTTCTTATTATTTGCAGCGTGTACCGGGCTGCTTCATGTTCGTCGGCGCCGGCAACCCGGCCGCCGGTATTAAGGCGCCTCACCATCATCCGATGTTCGATATCGACGAGTCGGCCATGCTGCAGTCGGCGCAGCTTCTGGCATCGATGGCCGTCAGCTATTTGAGCGGAAGCTCCCGCTGAACATTCTCCGCATGGTACAAACTCACATGCATTTCTCTTCAGCCGGGCGGAAAGCCTATAGAAGCAATCCGTCATCAACGACTGAAGAGGAGGATCTACGTGAGAACGATACAAGATATTATGAGCACCGACTGCGTTACCGTTTCGCCGCAGGATAACATTTACGAAATTGCCGTCAAGATGAAGCAAAACGATATCGGGTTTATTCCTGTGGTCGAGGGGCGGAAGCTGATCGGCGTCGTAACGGACCGGGACCTTGTCATCCGCGGTTATGCGGAGAAACATTCCGGCTCGACTGCGGTGGAAGAAGTGATCTCCAAGGACGTCACGACGGTCGGACCGGACACGTCGGTAGACGAAGCGGCCAAGCTGATGGCGCGCCAAAAAATCCGCAGGCTTCCTGTCGTGAGCGGCGGAGAGCTGATCGGGGTTGTCGCGATCGCCGACTTGGCCGTTCGTGAGATTTTCGTGAACGAAGCGGGAGAAGCGCTCAGCGAAATTTCTGAAAATGTGGACCATGCGGCAACGGTTCATTAATTACACAAACCCGGGAGACGCCTAAGGCTCCCGGGTTTTGTACGTCCTGGCGCTATACAAGCCGACAGCGCGGCACTGCCTGAATAGGCGGATGCTGTAAGCGGTCAGCCTGCTCGGGTTTCTGCTTATCAGTTAGCCGGCTTTTCGAAATCCGGCTTCCTCCGCTTCCTCTTCCGTACAAAACATCATCTCTTCCTTCGTCTGATTGTACGACTTGCCGCCCGGCACATGATAAATTTTTTCATTTTTGGAATTAATATTGCCTTTAATGTTCGGTTCTTTGCAGGATGCCGTCCGGTAAGGACTTTCGCCGTTGCCGCCTTTTTTGCCCCATAGCCCTTTGTTTGTATTGCGCGCCTCGCGTTCCGCTTCCACGAACGTTTTGGCGAACGTTACATTTGGCACAATCGTCATCGTGTTGGCGTACCCTTCCCGGAGCAGCGTCTCGTTGTACATGACGGATTCGCCTTGAATGAACAAGTAGCGGAGCTTCCTGCCGTATTTGTCCGTGTCGCCGGCGTCGGCGAACAGGTAGACGGTTTTACCGGTCAACTGCTTTTTGCTGAAGGCGCTTGCTTCTTTGCCGTACGCTTCGACAGGGCTGTTCGGTTTGACCGTCTCGGGCGTATTCATGCCGATCAGCCGCACCTTGTCGCCTTCCTTCGTCTCCAGCGTATCCCCGTCTACTACGCGTTTCACTTCCGTCGTCTCGTACTTCTGGCCTTTCAATTCCGGATACCGGCTCCATATGCCGCTCATATCGCTTGCCTCGCCGCTCCCGGAAGACGCCGCGCAGCCGGCAAGGATGAGGGTGAACCAGAGCCATATCACCATCGGTTTCATTACACTACGTTCCTCTCTCCATAAGATCAGATTCTATAGTACCTTTTCACAGGCTCCGGTTCAAATCGAGGAGCCGTCCGTTTATTTCAGGCGGTTTCATTTCATACTATTAGTGCGAGTTCAAAAGTCCGGTTTTCAGCACCGAGAAGATGGGGTGAAGCTAGGAAATGAGGAGCGGAGCGTAGTGGGATCTACGTGAGCACCGGAAGTTCCGGCTGAATTCCATATTCGATGTCGAGCAGGCTTCCTGATCGGGTTCGTGATCAAAAGCGGACTTTTTGAACAACCTCTAATAGAGAGTGTCATTTTCCGAAACGAACAGGAGGGAGAGCTATGCGTTACGATCCGCAGCGGCCGCTGGTCGTACAAAGCGATTCCACGATGCTATTGGAGGCAGACCATGCGTTAAGCGAAGAAACGGCCGCGTCTATAAGCCGCTTCGCCGAGCTGGTCAAAACGCCGGGGCATATCCATACGTACCGGATGACGCCTTTGTCGCTATGGAACGCAGCATCTTCAGGTATGGATGCAGAGCGAATACTCGATGTGCTGAACCAATACGGCAAGTTTGACGTTCCGCTGCAGGCGAGGCAAAACATCATTCATTTCGTATCGCGCTACGGGCTGGTCAAGCTGAGATTGGATGGTCAGAAGCTGCTGCTCGTCTCGGATGAGCCGGGTCTACTGGACAAGCTGGCTGGCTACAAATCGTTGCAGACGTACTTTATCGGCGGCGATGCGTCCGAAGGGCTGGAGGTTGCCGCCGCTTACCGCGGGATGATCAAGCAGGATCTCATCCGGCTCGGGTTTCCGGTACAGGACGTCGCCGGTTATCATCACGGGGAACGATTGCCGATTCGGCTGAAGGACGTATCCGCTTCGAGGGATTCTTTTATTCTGAGAGATTATCAGAAAGCGGCTGTGGACGCCTTCTACGACGGCATAGGGCAGCATGGGGGGAGCGGAGTCGTCGTGCTGCCCTGCGGGGCGGGCAAAACCGTGGTGGGCATCGCCGCTTTAGCCCGCTTGCAATGCGCCGCGCTGATCTTGACGACCAATGTCGCTTCCGTCCGGCAATGGAAACGGGAACTGCTGAGTAAAACCGACTTGGACGAACAGCTGGTCGGGGAATACGGCGGCAGCCGGAAGGAGGTTCGTCCGGTCACGATCGCGACGTATCAAATCTTGACGCACCGCCACCGGAAAGAGGACGGCTTCTCGCATATGTCGCTGTTCAGCGAGCGGGACTGGGGGTTGATCGTCTATGACGAGGTGCATTTGCTGCCTGCTCCGGTATTCCGGGCTACGGCCGACATCCAGGCTACGCGCCGGCTGGGGCTGACCGCCACGCTGGTCCGCGAGGACGGAAGAGAAGAGGACGTGTTTTCCCTTGTAGGCCCGAAGCTGTATGAGGCCGGGTGGAAAGATTTGGAGCATAAAGGCTGGGTATCCAAGGTGCAGTGCACCGAGCTGAGAGTGCCGATGCCGGAGAGAATCCGCGAATCGTACGTGCGGGCCGAGCCGCGCAGCAAGCACCGGATCGCCGGGGAGAATCCGCTCAAGCTGCAGGTGCTCCGCGACGTGCTCGAGCAGCACCGGGACGACCAGACGCTCGTAATCGGTCAATATTTAGACCAGTTGAAGCGGATTTCCGCCGATCTGAACGCGCCGATGATATCGGGCGAGATGCCGCACGAGGAGCGGGACGGGTTGTACGCCCGGTTTAACCGCGGGGAGATTCGGACGCTGGTCGTCTCGAAGGTGGCTAATTTTGCGATCGATCTGCCGGACGCGCGCGTCGCGATTCAGGTTTCCGGGAGCTTCGGATCGCGCCAGGAAGAGGCGCAGCGGCTCGGACGAATCCTGCGGCCGAAACTGGAGGACAACCGAGCATTCTTCTATTCGCTCGTCAGCGACGACACGAGAGAGCAGGAGTTTTCGGTGCACCGGCAGCTGTTTTTGCTGGAGCAGGGATACCGGTACGAGATCCGGAAAGCGGAAGCGCTGCAGGCAGCGGAGATGGAGGAGGAGGGAGCGACATGAAATTGGCCGCTTTGCTGGAGAGCTTGACCGGGCCGATGCGCGAGGAGATTCGCCGTCATAACGGCTGGGAGGAAGAAGCCGTGACGCTGGAGCAGCTGCTCGCCGACGAGCGTAAAATCAGCGAGCTGAACGGTTCGTTATACGATCTGGAAATCAAGACGCTCACCCTCGTGCTGCGTACGTTCGGTTACGAGCCGTTCGACTGGCCCAAGCTGGAGAAGGCGGGCAGAAAGGCGTTTCCGGGAGCGGCGCTTAAGGTCGGTTTGATCCGGCTAAGCCGAAGAGGAATCGTATTTGCGATACAGCGGAAATGGGGGGAAGCCGAGTACCGGGTGGCGGAGGATACATTCCCGCTTTGGAGAAGGCAACTCGTCCCATTCGACGAGACTGCGGCGGTATATGCGGGCTCGGACGCAGCGCCGGACTCCGACTACCGTCCCGGCATTCCTTCGCAGTTGCTGTCGGTGCTGGCTTATACGGCCAAAGAAGAAGTGGCACTCACGCAGAAAGGAACGATGCATAAGCGTCATGCCGGCAAACTGTCGGCGCTTACTCCGGTCAAGGACGAGGAGTTCCGCGATGCGGGTACGCTTCTTCGGCCCGACCCCGACTACGGTTCTGCGGCGGCCGCTTATTTATGCGCGATGGGGCAAAGTCTGGGTTTGCTGGAAAAGGCGGACGGACGGTTAGCCGTGAGGAACAGTCGGATGCGCGGCTGGCTGCGCCAAACGGAAGCGGAGATGCATGCGGTCCTTTACGCGTTGTGGAAAGAGATGAACGCTCCGCGCTGCTGCTGGCTGCAGCATGCGGTCAGCTGTATCGAGCAGATGCCCGAGTCGGTCTGGATCTCCGTATGCGCAGTGGCGGAGCAGATGCCGGGCGATTCCGAAGGATTGACTGCCGGGAGACTGACCGGCGATGGTCCGGCAAGATCCGCGCTGCTTATGGACTGGCTGTCTTCGCTTATCGCCTGGGGCTGGGCGGAAAGCGGAGCGGCGCCGGACGGGAGAAAGCTGTTCCGCTGGCTGACCAACCCTGCCGGTTCCAAAATCGGTGGAGGGACAACCGCAGCAACCTCTTCCTCCCGTGACGAAGCCGCCGCGGCTCCCTGCCTGTTTATTCAGCCGGACTTCGAGCTTATCGTTCCGCCGGATTGTCCGTATGGCGTGCGCTGGGAGCTTGAGCTTATCGCAGATCGGATCAGGCATGAACATATGGCCGTCTACAGGATGACCCGGGAGACGATCATGCGCGCCCTGGAGCAAGGCAGAACGGCGGACGGAACGGTCGGGTTTCTGGAGCTGCATGCCAAGTACGGAGTGCCGGACAACGTGCGGGTCGCCATCCAGCAGTGGGGCGAACAGCAGTCGCTGCTCAAGCTTGCACCGTATGTCGTACTGAAGTGCCGGGATGAAGCGGCGGCCAGAATAATCGGAAGCGACGAACGGATCGCGCCCCTTCTGGGCGAAACGCTCGGGCCGACGGCTTGGACAGTGCCTGCGGATAAAGAGGCGGAGCTGCGCGCCTTGCTGGAAAGAAGCGGATACAGCCCCGGCGGGAAGAAGGGAGCAGACGGCGGTGCAACTGACTATTTGCAGCTATCCGCGGCGGATGACGTGCACTTGCCGGATACCCGCAGCGGCGAGCCGGCCGTGAACCCGGCTAAAGGGCATATTTACTCGAAGGCGGCTGTACAGTATTATGGTAAGGAGGGCAAATTTCCGTTAGTCGAGGATGTGTATCCCGGTCTGCAGGAAGTGCCGTCTATGTGGCTCAAAGACTGCAGGGCGTATCACGCTTCGACCCGCAAGCAGATGATCCTGAAGGCGCTCGAATGGAAGGCGTGTCTCAAGCTGAGAAAATCAGGAGCGGACACGGTTTTCATCCCGATCCGGCTGGACGGCATCCGCGACGATTGGGCGGTAACCGGCTTCGAGCAGTTAAGCGAGGTGCGGATATCGCCAGATCAATGGGAGGAAATGCAGCTTATCCTGCCGGGAATCAACGACTAGTATCATAGTCAGGCCTTACATCTGCGCGGCGGACTCGGGTTCCGGCAACTGCCGGCCGATCCATCGCACACTGCCGGTTCTGACTGGATGCCAGTGACCCGCGAGACGAAGGAGGCCCATGCCGGTGAACATGACCGAGACCCAATCGCTTGACATGGCCCAGGTGCTGCTTCAAGCGTATGAAGTCGGAGACATGATCAATAGCTCCGCGGAAGTTGCGGACTATTTATATTGGAAAAACGCGGTGGATGGCGATCCGGAGGTTAAGAACGCGATGCAGGCTTTCGCCAAGGCGAAAGAGACGTTCGAGGATTGCCAGCGGTTCGGACATTATCATCCGGACTATCACGCCGCGCTTAACGCCGCCAATCTGGCTCAGGAGAGGCTGGACGCCATTGAATCCGTCCGGCGTTTCAAAGAAGCGGAGGCGCGGCTGGACGAGCTGTTGCTTCACGTGTCGGAGGCGATCGCTTATTCCGTGTCCGATACGATCAAAGTTCCAAGCAACAACCCGCTTCCGTCCAAAGGCGGCTGCGGCGGCAATTGCAATGGCGGCTGCGGCTGATGCCGCAGCTTGGTTCTTAACGCAGCGCGAAGTCCGGGACCAGCTCGCCGACGATGGCTCCGCGGAAGTTGCGGACCGGCGGGCGATGGAACGTCCGGAGCGCCTCTGTCTCGTCAAGGGTGAGCCATCCGAGCTGGACGAGCGCTTCCGTTACCGCCGGATAGAGGGCGCGCTGGGCTCCGTCTTCGATCTTGACGGCCAGCGCCGCCTTCCGCTCCGGATTGGCGACGGCAAAGACGCCCTCGGCGCCCATCTTGCCTACAAGCCTTCCGCCAGTCGCTTCAATCAGCCTGGTGTCGAACCGGTCCGTTCCGGCTATAAAGTGCGGGTGACTCCGGACGGCGCGAATGATCTTGCGACATGCCTCGGCCGTCGGAGTCGATAGACGGTCCGGTGCGCCCCAGGAGGCGAACGCATAAGCGAGGCGATCCAGCGGCAGGCCGAATACGGGAACGCCGCAGCCGTCGGTTCCGAGCGCGATGTCCTCCGAAGGAACCCCGGAGAATTCGGACACCGTCCGGAGCATCGTCTGTTGAACGGGATGAGCGGGGGACATATAGTCGTCGGTGGATGCGTTCAAGAGCAGGGCAAGTGCAAGCATGCCCGCATGTTTGCCCGAACAATTGTTGTGAAGGCGGGTAGGTTGTTCCCCCGCCCGTTTCATCCGCTCGGCGGCAGGCTCGTAATACGGATAGTGCGGTCCGCACTGCAGCGCCGCTTCCGTCAAGCCCAGCTTGGCGAGCAGCTCAAGGGCGGCTTGAAGGTGCTCCGGTTCTCCGTTGTGAGAGGCGCACATCAGCGCGATTTGCCCGCCGTCGAAGCTGTACCGCTCGGCGGCGCCGGCTTCGATGACCGGGACGGCCTGCAAAGGTTTCGCAGCCGAACGGGCGAAGGTCCGGTATCCGGGATCGCCGGCGCTTGCCAGCAGCTTACCAGCCGTGTTCACGACCGCCATATGGCCCCGGTGAACCGATTCCGTAATCGGAGCACGCACGGCACGAACAAGCATCGCAGATTTCATTTGTTTTCACTCCCGATTGAACCTTAATATAGAGATATGTTTTGTCGATCCGATAACGAAAGGACAAAAAATCATGTATCCACAACGCACCGGCCTTATTTTGTGGGTGTCCGATCTGAAACAGACGAAACATCTGGAGAAGTACGGCAGCATCCATTATATTTCCAAACGTATGCATTACGTCGTCCTCTATGTGAACGCCGACAAGGCGGAAGAAACGACGAAGGCGGTTCAGAAATTGTCGTTCGTAAAAAAAGTCGAACGGTCGTATCGAAATGAAATCCGTACTGAATATAATAGTAATGTGCCGGATAAAGCGAAACTTTACACGTAACACTTCTTCCACATCATTCTAAAAAATAAGCTTGGATGAAAGACAACTTGTGAGCACTCGAAAAAAACCGGATCTCTCTACTATATCACACCGGAATGCTTGCAACCTAGTAAGCTTCCGGTGTTTTTATATAGAATTGGCGTGCATGAATTTGGGTGCGTCCGGAACGCAAAATGGTGCATTTTCCATTTGGAAAATGTTTAAAGATCGAGTAAAATAAAGTTAACTCCCGTTGTACATAGGTAATAAGACCTGATTTGGTTAAGAGAGGGGTTGGGATTATGAAGGATAAAATTATGGATCGCTGGAGCACCTATGAACCTTTTCATGTTGTTTTAGGCGATAAAAAAGTAGCAGACATCATTATCACGAATCATGCCCGATCCCGTTGGATCGATCGCGTAGAGAGTGAAAAAACAGGATTCGAGGACATTTGCGCTTTTCTATGGGATCGATTAAAAAAAGACCAAATCAAGCCTTATTACAAAAACGAAAAGGACGTTTATGTCGTCGAGGACGATTTGGTCATGGTAGCTGAATTTGCGATTATGGAGAACGAATTCGACATTGCCGGCAATCCGCTGCATAAGATGATCATCGTTACGTTCCTCGGGCGTATGTCCGAAGTGATCGAGCTTCGGGATTTGAAATCGTATTACTCCTGGCTCCGGCATTCCCGGAGGATGACCTTGATCAAGAACAGCCGCAAGCGTAAATAACGAACCTTAATGGGGCATGCCGGCAATCGCCGCATGCCTTTTATCGTCATTAAAGAAGTTTAACTCTGCATATGCAGTAATGTGCTAATGCTGAAGCAAAGTTATCTTTAGCTTGAGCAAAAACCGGCTATCGGTCAACCACGCACGAATGCCCTTCAACGAATTGCTTCGATCGGAAGCTGTTGTTACTTTACGAGTATAGGGGGAACCGAATATTGGTTCTGGTTTTTCGAAAAGGCCGAAAATAAAGGGTGCCAAAGACTTCTATTTTGTATAGGACCGGGCTGAAGCTGTGGGATGTGGGTACACGACTCGCGGCGGCGCGAGTCTGGGGCACTCACGATCATCCTTTCTGGCGTGACGCGAATTTCAGCACCATTTTTTGTCCGGGTGGCATCTCGATTGGCGTTCTCTTCCATTTGTTGCAAAAGGAAGGCCGCATGCGATACAGTATCAAGTAGAGAGGGGGCGGGATCGGCTTGGCGTTAAACTTCCATCAGCTTCATATTTTTTATACCGTCGCCGATAAAGGCAGCTTCTCCATGGCCGCCCAGGCGCTTCATATGACACAGCCCGCCGTAACGATGCAGGTGCAGTCGCTCGAGGATTACTTCGGCACGAAGCTGTTTCACCGGTCTACCAAAAAGATCGAGCTGACGGAAGCGGGAAGGACGCTGCTGCCGTTCGCCAAGCGCAGCATCGACCTGATCAAGGATACGGATTCGGCGATGTCGAAGTTTACACAGCTGCTGGAAGGCCGTCTTCAGCTCGGAGCAAGCCTCACGATCGGGGAATATATTTTGCCCCGCCTGCTCGGTCCGTTCGGCAAAGAATATCCGAGCATATCCGTCAGTTTGAAAGTGATGAATACGACGCAAATTCTCGAAGAGATCTTTAATCACCAGTTGACCTTCGGTCTCGTGGAAGCGCCGATCCAGCATCCGGACGTCCGGACGGAAATCGTGCTGAATGACGAGCTGAAGCTGATTGTCCCGTCGGATCATCCGCTGGCCGACAAAGACATCGTGACGATGGCCGACGTGCAGAAGTATCCGTTTATTTTGCGGGAACAGGGGTCCGGCACCCGCCAGGTGATGGAGCAGGAGCTGCATCGCGTCGGGGTCGGTTCGGAGCAACTGAAGATTGTTATGGAACTCGGCAGCACCGGGGCGATCAAATCCGCGGTCGAAGCGGGACTCGGGATTACGCTGTTGTCGCAGGCAGCCGTCCGGCACGAGATGGCGCTTGGCATTTTCAAGATGAAGACGATCGAGGGGCTTACGTTTACCCGGCATTTTTATTCGATTTATTTGCAGGCGGCTTTGCTTCCGATATCGGCGGTCACCTTTTTATCGTTTTTGCGCGAACGCGATCTGAATGCATGGCTGTAAAGAATTCAGACTATAAGTGCGAGTTCAAAAAGTCCGGTTTTCAGCACCGAGAAGATGGGATGAAGCTAGGAAATGAGGAGCGGAGCGTAGTGAAGCTTTTGTGAGCACCGGAAGTTCCGGCTGAATTCCATATTCGATGTCGAGCAGGCTTCCTGATCTGCTTCGTGATCAAAAGTGGACTTTTTGAACAACTTTTATAACGAGGAAAGCGAGGAGGGCGAATTGACGGATAAGTACGATCTGCATTCCCATACGACTGCGTCGGACGGCACGAACGCCCCGGCGGTTCAAGTCAGGCTGGCCCGGGAGGCCGGTCTGCGCGGAGTCGCGATCACCGACCACGATACGGTAGCCGGCGTTGCAGAGGCGCAGGCGGAGGGCGGCGCTATCGGCATCGAAGTAATACCGGGCGTAGAGATAAGCACCGTTGCCGACGGAAGGGATATTCATGTGCTCGGTTATTTTATCGATACCGGGAACACCGCGTTTTTGGAACGATTGAAGCAGTTGAGGGAGACGCGCAACACCCGGAATGAAATGATACTCCGCAAGCTTGCATCACTCGGCATCGAGGTGTCGATGGAGGAAGTGATTCAACAGGCCCGCAAAACTCCCGGCAAAGACGAGACGATCGGCAGGCCGCATATTGCCGAGGTGCTTGTTCGAAAAGGGCATGCTTCTGACATGGCCGATGCGTTCAACCGTTACTTGGCCACAGGCGCCGCAGCCTACGTCAATCCGCCGAGAATCCGCCCGGAGGACGCGGTCGACTGGATTCGCGAGGCGGGGGGCGTGCCGGTGCTGGCTCACCCGGGATTGTACGGCAATGACGAACTGGTCATACGGCTCATCGAGTATGGGATTGCCGGAATCGAAGCGTACCACTCCGATCATGGACCGGAGGAGGAGGCCAAGTATGCGGAGCTGGCCGAACAACACGGCTTGATCGCGACCGCCGGTTCGGATTTTCACGGTTCCCGGGGCGGTGTTGTGTTCCATGCTCCGCTTGGCTCCCGTACCGCCGACGCTTCGGTGGTAGAACGTCTCAGAGCAGCAAGCGCCACTAATCGACGATAGGAGACGTGACCGTATATATGAAAATACGTAAAGCCATTATACCGGCGGCAGGTCTCGGAACCCGGTTCCTGCCCGCGACGAAGGCCCAGCCGAAAGAAATGCTGCCGATCGTGGATAAGCCGGCGATTCAATATATTGTGGAAGAAGCGATCGCTTCGGGCATTGAAGACATTATCATCGTAACGGGACGCAATAAACGGGCGATCGAGGATCATTTCGACAAATCGGTGGAGCTGGAAGCGACGCTGGAGGAAAAAGGGAATTCCGATCTGCTCCGGATCGTCCAGGACATATCGAATATGGCGGACATTCATTATATCCGTCAGAAGCAGCCGCTCGGATTGGGGCATGCGGTATACTGCGCGAGAAAATTTATCGGCGACGAGCCGTTCGCCGTCCTGCTCGGCGACGATATTATCGATTCGGAGCCGCCTTGCCTGAAACGGATGATCGATCTGTACGAACGTCATCAGACGTCGGTCATCGCCGTGCAGCAGGTGCCTTGGGAAGACGTTCACAAGTACGGAATCGTATCGCCGGCAGGCGGCTGGGAAGGGCCGATCGCTCATACCCGGATCGAGGATCTGGTCGAGAAGCCGGACCGCGAAACGGCGCCTTCCAATATGGCGGTTATCGGCCGCTACATTATCGAGCCGGATATTTTCCGGCTGCTGGAGGAAGGCAAGCCCGGGCGGGGCGGGGAGATTCAACTGACGGACGCGCTCCGTCTGTTGAATACGGACAAGCCTATGCTCGCTTACCCGATCGAAGGAAAACGGTACGATGTCGGGGACAAACTGGGCTATATCGAGGCGACGATCGAATTTGCCCTGGGCCGCGACGATTTGCGGGACGACGTCCGGCAATACTTGTCGGCGCTTGTAAGCAAGTGGGACCTGGAAATGATGCGGGCCCGGGGATAGCGGATACAGCGAGAACGAGCCTGTGGAGGCTCGTTCCTTTTTTTAGATCAGAATGTTTAAGTGCTTTACGGTGATAAAGCGAAGTTAAACCACACGCTAACGGACATGGTGGAGGCTATTTCGCTAAAAAACAGTTTTTTAAAATGTAACGGTCACCACAGCGCTTATTTACTCCGAACCACCTCTAAAAGTAACATTTCTCACCAAATAGTTGCATCCATGTCCGTTAGAAAACAAATGGATCGATATTCACCATAATAACGACCGCTGTGCCCGTTAGAGTTTTGTTCTCTGCCAGAAAGTTTAAGTTCTTTACCGCACTGAAGGGGAGGGGTTTCCTTCCTTGGCGTTAGCGAACGTATACCCAGTTCGATGATTAACGAATCGGATCGTGCTTATGGCTGAAAAAACGACGTTATTCCAGACGTAACGAATCCGGGGATCGTTATCGAACCGAGAGTGAAAAAAACGATCCGTTTTGCTGGAATAACCATACAAGAGTTCGTTACAAATTCAAACGTCCGCATTTTGTTCTGATAACGAATGCGGGTTCGTTAGCGATACCACCTCATGAAGACAACACTACCTGAGGGCAAGCTGGCTGGAGCGAAGGTACCCATTCCCTTCCAACGTACAAATGCATGGGTTTGCACGTCAAAGGACCATCCGAACGGTTTTTCTTAAAGTCATAATTTTCAGCAAGCCATTTCTTACGGTTAAAACGGCTTGAAGGAGCGGAGTAGATTGAGGGGTTGGGCTTTGCCTTTTGGGAATTGTTAGTCATGTCGTAATAATATAGCTCGATGTCACAATAAAGTAGTAACAAATTAGGCCGTGTGTGTGGTATTTTGTAATTGATGTCGTATATTAATAGTCCTTGCGAGGAGTGGATCTGTTGTGATACGAGTGGCCATGCTGAGCTTTTGGCACGTACATGCGAAAGATTATGCCAAACAAATTAACGAGCATCCGGATACGGAAATTGTAGCAATCTGGGACGAAATCGCCGAGCGCGGCCGCGGAGAGGCGGAAGCGAGGGGCGTGCGGTTTTACGATTCGCTTGATGAGCTGCTGGCGCAGCCGGATATCGATGCCGTTGTCGTGGATACGCCGTCCAGCATGCATCGGGACGTTATGGTGAAGGCGGCGAATGCCGGCAAACATATTTTTACAGAGAAAGTATTGGCGCTGACGCTGCGCGAAGCGAACGAAATCGTGGAGGCGGTCAACCGCTCCGGCGTGAAGCTGACGGTATCGCTTCCGCGGCTGAACGACGGATATACGCTGGCGATTCAGGAAGTGCTGCGCGAAGGGCTACTCGGCGAGCTGACGCTCGTACGCGCCCGCTTGTCCCATGGCGGTGCTATAGCGAACTGGCTGCCCGCCCACTTTTACAACCCGCAGCAAACCGGAGGCGGCGCATTGGTCGATCTCGGCTGCCATCCGATGTACCTGACCCGGTTGTTCCTCGGTTTGCCGGAAAGCGTCACAGCCAATTACGGCTACGTGACGGGCAAGGAAGTGGACGATAATGCAGTAGCCGTGCTCCGGTATCCGGGTGGCGCGATTGGGATCGTGGAAGCCGGATTCGTCAACAAGTTTTCGCCGTTCTCGCTCGAGCTGCACGGTACCGAAGGGTCCCTTCTGTACAGCACGCACGATAATCAGATTGTGCTGCGGACGTCCAAGCTCGGCGAGGAAGCGGCGAAGTCCTGGAGCGTCAAGCAGCAGCCTTCGAATCGAGCTTCGGCGATTCAGCAATGGGTCGGTCATATTCAGAACGGCACGACCGCGGAGGAAAATATCGGCCTCGCTCTCGACTTGACGAAGCTGATGGAAGCGTCCAACCTGTCCGTCCAGCGCAATCAGCCGGTGCTTCTAAGCGAGCTGGTTCGATAACCGGCCGGGCGGGGGAAAGCCGATGGCTATCCATAAAGCGCGGCGCCGGGAAGAGACGGTTGCGTCCTCTGCGAGAAGAAGCGAGAAGCCAAGCCCTTACGCTTTTATGAACGGGCGGCATAACGAGTTGGAGCGGCGGGACATCCGGTTTCGCTGGGGCGATTACGGATTCCGGGTTCTCCGCTTTCACTGGACGACGTTTGCGCCATCCAAAACGGTCCCTTTTCATAAGCATGCGGAATTCGAATTCCATTTCATTCCCCGGGGTAAAGGGCTCGTCATTATGGACGATATCCGGCATCCGTTTCATGAAGGGATGTTTTACTTGACCGGTCCGGAGGTCGAGCATTACCAGGAAGCCGACGCGGTCGAAGGGATGGATGAGCTGTGTCTCCACCTGGATTTCGTCAAGCTGAACGAGCATCCTCCCAATGAAGCGGGAGCGCAGTATTCCGCCGTCTCGGGGGAATGGGGAATGGAGTCCGAAGTCGAGGAAGCGGAAGAGTGCGTCCGTCTTCTCCGCAGTTTGCCGCGCAAGCCGGCGGTGGACCAGTTCGGGGCGATGGACTGCTTTATGACCGCTTTTCGCGCCTGGTCGGGCAACGAGACCGGCATGTACACGACGATTAAACAAGCCGTGATCCAAATCCTGCTCCGGTCGGTTCGCGCTTACGGGGGCGGGCAGGCAGAGCCGAATTTGCCGACAAGGGATATGAACGCTTACCGGGTTCAGCTGGCCTGCCAATTTATTCAGGCGAACTACAAACGGCCGATTACGCTGGAGGAAGTGGCGGAGAAAATCCGGATCAGCGGCAGGCAGCTGCAGCGCATCTTCCGCGAGCAAGGCATGGGTTCATTCAGCGAGTATATCGAGGCGGTCAGGCTGGAGCGCGTATGCGGGCAACTGCTCGAATCCGACGAGCCGATCGAGCGAATCGCTCTGGAGCAAGGATTTGCAAGCGGCAATTATTTGTACTACGTATTCCGCAAACGATTCGGCACGACGCCGGGAGCTTATCGGGCTAAAGCCCGAAGCGGCGCGCTGAAGCCGTGATAAAGCGGGCGTGCAGCGGAGGCAGCGGGTTCCTCCTGCTCCCATACGTATAAGTTTGCGCATCCAAAAGGGGCGTTCCCAAAGCGTTCGCAAAACACGGAAACGTCCCCATAGCCAAACGAAAGGACCTCAACTTCCACGGTAAGGTGAAGCTTGAGGTCCTTTTTCTTCAGAAAATTCGAGCGGGGTTCGAAAAAGCGCAAAATGACTTTCAGGACAGTCTTTCTTTCGTACTCCGCCAAATGGCCGGCATCGGTCCGCAAGGCCCTACTTTACAGTAACGGGCATGGACTTGACCGCTTCATCATCCGGCGTTACGAATAACGTCTTCTGCCGTTCGTAGATGACATAGCCGGGCTTGGAGCCGTTCGGCTTGCGTACATGCCGGATCAGCGTGAAGTCGACCGGCACTTGGCTCGAAGATTTGGCCTGACTGTAGTAAGCGGCCAGCATCGCCGCCTCGTGCAGCGTCGTCTCCCCGAAAGTATCGGCCCGGATGACGACGTGAGAGCCGGGAATATCTTTCGTATGCAGCCAGGTGTCGTTCGGCTGGGCAAGCCGGTTGGTCAAATATTCGTTCTGGATGTTGTTTTTGCCGACATAGATCGGTATGCCTTCTCCAGACGTGTAGCAGGTGAGCAGCGGTTTGTCCGTTTTTTTCTTTTTGGCTTTCCCCTTCTTGCCTCCCCGGTCGCGGAGATACCCTTGTTCCACCAATTCGTCCCGGATGCCCTCGATGTCGCCGAGCGTCGCCCGGTCGAGCTGAGCGAGCAGCGTGTCCAGATACGTGATCTCGATGTCGGCCGCTTCAATTTGCTCTTGAACGGCGCTGACGCTGTTGCGGAGTTTCGTATACTTTTTGAAGTACCGCTGCGCGTTTTCCGACGGTGTCAGTTGGGGGTCCAGCTCGATTTCGAGCGGCTTCTGGTCCTCGTCGTAATAGTTGATCACTTCGATCGATTTGTCGCCCCTTTGCGCCAGATGAAGAGAGGCGGTGAGCAGCTCGCCGAGGATGCGGAAGCTGTCCGCTTCTTTGGCGTCCTCGATCGTATCGCGCAGCTTTTCCAGCTTTTTCGCATTTTTGGTGCGCTCGTTCTGCAAGAAACGAAGCAGATCGGCCGCCCGCTGCTTCACCGCATCGCGGTCCGCCTTATCCCCGTAATAGGATTCCAGACAAGCGCTGACCGTATCGAACCGGACGGTTTCTCCATGAATATGCGTCAGTTCGATAACCGAAAAGTAAGCTTTCCCGCCCGTTTCTTCTACGATTACCGGCACGTAGCGGTTCGCTTCGATCGCTCCCATCACATCGCGGAACGCCTTCCAGACGGCGCCCATATCCGTCTCGCCCGCAGCAGCTCCAGGCGCCGCGCCGCTGCGCCTTACAATTTCTTTGGCGGCCAGCGGGCTGATTCCGCTGTAAAGGTTTACGAGCTGCTGCCGGACAGGCGCGGCGCCGGTTTCCTCATCGCCGCCGCTTTCCTGCAACAGCTGCCTGAATGAAGCCTCGGTCGCCTCGAGCGGGTTCGCTTTGCCCTGCTCCGGGGGAGCGGCGTACTGGCTTCCGGGCATGACGATCCGATGCGAGCTGATCGCCGGCGTAACGTGATGGATGCCGTCCAGCACTGCATTCGTCTTCGGGTCGACTAAAATAATGTTGCTGTGCCGGCCCATAATCTCGATCACGATCCGCTTGACGCTAATATCGCCGATTTCGTCGCGCTGCCGGACGTCGATGTGGAGAATCCGCTCGAGACCGACCTGCGATACCTTCTCGATGACCGCGCCTTCGCAATGTTTGCGCATCAGCATGCAGAACATCGGAGCTTCGGTCGGATTCGTGTACGACGACTCCGTAAAATGAACGCGCGGGTAAGTCGGGTTGGCCGACAGCAGCAGCTTGCGATTCTGGCCCTGCGCCCGCAGTTGGAGCACGATATCGTGTCCGGCGGGCTGATAAATTTTATTGATTCTGCCTCCTACGCACACCGCGAGTTCGCTGGCGATGGCGCGGGTGACGAGTCCGTCCAAAGACATGAGGCTTTCTCTCCTTTGTATGAAAAACCGGCACGGCACGGATATTCGGCCGCCGGTAACACGTAAGCTTCCCCTATCATGCCATAAACAGGGCCGGCGGAACAAATGTTTTAATCATTTTGTGCGAACGGATCCGGCAAAAAAACGGATTCGGACGGGCGGTGGGATATTTTCCGGCTTGTCTGAATACATTTACCATGAGTGAGCGTGTACCATTCAACGCTTCGGGAGGGGAAGGGACGTGGATCAGAAGAACTGGTATCACATGGCGGCGGCGGAGTCGGCCAAGACGCAAGGCGTCGTTCCGGCGCAAGGGCTGACGTGGGAAGAAGTCGGGGCGCGCCGCGAGAAGTACGGCCCCAATGAACTGACGGAGAAGCGCAGTGTATCGCTGATCGCGCTTTTTTTCAACCAGTTCAAAGATTTTATGGTGCTTGTGCTTATGGCGGCGACGCTCATCTCCGGGCTGCTTGGCGAGTATTTGGACGCCATTACGATCATAGCGATTATTGTCATGAACGGCGTGCTCGGATTTATTCAGGAGTTCCGTGCCGAGAGGTCGCTCCGCGCACTTAAGGAGCTGTCCGCTCCTACAGCGAAAGTAATCCGGGAAGGCGAGCTCGTTTTGTTGGCGGCGAGGGAGCTGGTGCCGGGGGATATCGTGCTGATCGAAAGCGGCGACCGGATTCCGGCCGATATCCGGTGGATCGAGGCGAACAGCCTGTACGTGGAGGAGTCGGCGCTTACCGGCGAATCGGTACCGGTCGGCAAACATACGGATGCTTTGCAGGAGGGCGAAGTACCGCTCGGGGATCAGAAAAATATCGGATTTATGGGGACGATGGTAACGCGGGGAACGGCCAAAGGCATCGTCATCCGGACCGGTATGGAGACGGAGATGGGCAAAATCGCCGATCTGATCCAAAATACGGATACGATGGAAACGCCGCTGCAGCATCGGCTCGAACAGCTGGGCAAAATATTGATCGCGGTCGCCATCGGTCTCACGATTATGGTCGTCGTCGCGGGCATTATGCACGGACAGCCGCCATACGCCATGTTCCTGGCCGGCGTGAGCCTGGCGGTCGCGGCGATTCCCGAAGGATTGCCGGCGATCGTTACGATCGCCCTGGCGCTTGGGGTACAGCGGATGATCAAGCGCAAAGCGATCGTCCGCAAGCTGCCCTCCGTCGAGACGCTAGGGTGCGCTTCGGTTATCTGCTCGGACAAGACGGGAACGCTGACGCAAAATAAGATGACGGTCACACACGTCTGGCTTGGCGGGGACGTGCTCGAAGTAACGGGCGACGGATACGAGCCTTCGGGGCAAATTTTAAGCAACGGCGCGCTGGTCGACTTGCGGCAAAATCAGTCGCTGAGACGGCTGCTGCAAATCGCCGTCCTGTGCAATAATGCCCACCTGCATGAGGAAATTCCGGAACAGAAGCGGAAAGCGGGCAAAGGGCCGGTGAAGCCGGTGTACTCGATCAAGGGGGACCCGACGGAAGGCGCGCTGGTCGTGCTGGGGGCGAAGGCGGGCATTACCCGGCATTCGCTCGACGGGCTTTATGATAGGAAGGGCGAGCTTCCGTTCGATTCCGACCGGAAGCGGATGTCGGTGCTGCTTCAGCATCAGGGCGGCCGGCTGCTGTTCACGAAGGGCGCGCCGGACGTCGTGCTGGAGAAATGCAGCTACGTGTTGTGGGACGGCAAAGTCATCCCGTTCACCCCGACGCTGAAACAAAAGGTGATCGCCGCCAATGAGGGAATGGCCCGCTCCGCGCTGCGCGTCCTCGGTCTTGCTTACAAGGAGCTCAAGCCGTCGGACCGCGAAGATACGACGCATATTCTCGAAAATCAGCTGGTGTTCGTCGGACTGACCGGCATGATCGATCCGCCCCGCAAGGAGGTTCGCGACGCGATCCAAACGTGCAAACGGGCCGGAATCAAAACCGTTATGATCACCGGCGACCATCAATCGACGGCGGAGGCGATTGCCCGCCAGCTCGGGATGGTTCCGCAAAACGGCATGTCGATGAACGGCCAGCAGCTGAATGCGTTATCGGACGATGAGTTGGACGAGAAGTCGGATCACGTCTACGTTTATGCGCGCGTATCGCCCGAGCACAAGCTGCGGATCGTCAAATCGCTGCAGCGCAAAGGCCATGTCGTGGCGATGACTGGCGACGGGGTCAATGACGCGCCGGCCATTAAGGCGGCCGACATCGGCATCTCGATGGGAATAACCGGTACGGACGTGACGAAGGAAGCGTCCGCACTCGTACTGAGCGACGATAACTTTGCCACGATCGTCTCGGCGATCGAAGAAGGACGCGGCATCTATGAGAATATCCGCAAATTTATCCGGTATTTGCTGGCTTCCAACGTAGGGGAAATCATGACGATGTTCCTGGCGATGATGATGGGCATGCCGCTTCCCCTCGTACCGATCCAGATTCTCTGGGTCAATCTGGTGACGGACGGCTTGCCGGCCATGGCGCTCGGCGTCGACCAGGCGGAAAAAGATTTGATGCAGCAAAAGCCGCGTGGAGCCAAAGAAAACATTTTCGCCCGCAGGCTGGGATGGAAGGTCGTCAGTCGCGGCATACTGATCGGGGTATGTACGCTGGCAGCTTTCTGGATTACGCTGCAGCAAAATCCGGACAGCGCGGAAGGATTGGTCCGGGCGCAGACAGTAGCGTTCGCTACGTTGGTCATGGCTCAACTGATCCATGTGTTCGATTGCCGCAGCTCGCGCTCAATTTTTCACCGCAATCCGCTGCAAAATAAATATTTGGTGCTCGCCGTTATATCTTCCGTCGTCCTTCTGCTGGGCGTATTGTACATCGAAGCGCTGCAGCCGGTCTTCAAAACGATGGCGCTTGGGCTAGACGAATGGCTTATTACGCTTGTATTCGCGGCGATTCCGACGTTCCTGTTCGGACTTGGCAGCATTTTGACGACACAACGCCGCAAACGCCGCAAGCTTGTATCCGGGTACCGTTCCAATACGGCGGCAAGATAAGAACGCTGCCGGATCGCCAAGCAAGAGGAAATTTCGCAGCACGTATCGAACCGCCCCGGACTGCAACGGACCCGTTTGGAAGAGCCGGTTCGCAGCGGGAGCTGCTTCCTGGCGCTAGAATAGCGAAGATTGAGTATACGTAATAAGAAGCCGGGCTGTGCGCTCCGGCTTTTTTTCGTTAAATAATGTGTAAAAATGTTCATATTTGCGCCGCGAATTGAAGGACTTTTCTTTCTATTCTTAGAAGAGTAGTAAGGATTACAACGGGAAGGGAGCGGGGGCTGCCACACCTGAATCACTCTGAACCAGGCAGCATGCCGAATTTTGATGTCGCCAAGGAAAATCCGGAGCTGCCCGGCTCTGCGCTTAACGGGGGCCGGACACGTTTGGCAAATCGGTTGCAGACAGAGGCAACGATTGCTTCTTTCCTGAAGAATACGAGGCAGGGCTCTCTGAGCCCGGCAGCGTTTGGACAACCAACACGGACAGAGGGGAAGGGATGGACGGATGGTTAAAATATTGGCGGTTGATGACCGTGAAGCGAATTTAGTGGCACTGAGGGGCGTATTATCCTCCACCCGGTATGAAGTGATCACGCTCGGCTCCGGCCAGGAGGCGCTTCGTTACTTGCTGCAGGAGACGATCGACGACCTGGCTGTCATCCTGATGGATGTGCAGATGCCGGGCTTGAACGGTTTCGAGACGGTTAAACGGATCAAGCAGCGAGACAGGTGCAAAGACATACCTGTCATCTTCCTGACTGCCATTAGCATGTCCCACGAGCATGTCAGACGGGGCTACGACGTCGGGTCGATCGATTATTTATTCAAGCCGGTTGACCCGGAGCTGCTCAAAATGAAAGTGGAAGCGTTCGTCAAGCTGCACCGCTATCACCGGAAAATTGCCGAACAAGGCGAAATGCTCCGCAAACGGGCGCTCGAGCTGGAATGGTCCAACCGGAAAATCGTCGAGGCGGATGCGCGGCTGAAATATCAGAACGAGCGACTCGAGATGATGGTGAAGGAAAGAACGCTGGAGCTGATGGAAGCGAACGAAAAATTGCAGAAATCGCAGGAGAGGTTCCGCACGATGTTTATGTCCAGTCCGTGCCTGATGTCGATCCGGCGTATCTCGGACCTGAAATATATCGATGTCAACGAAAGCTGGATGCAGTGGACGGGATACGGCCCGGAGGTCGTCGGTGAAGCTTCCGACCTGCTGCGGATGAAGCTGGAGTCCGAGGAGCGGAACGCGGGGCTGCAGAGCTTGCGCAACGTGAAGATCAAATATACGACGAAGGCGGGGGAAGTGCGGGACGGGATGATCTCGACGGAAATGATCGAGATTGATCATGATAAATGTTTGCTGGAAGTCATCATCGACATCACCGAGCAGCTCCAGTTCGAGAAAGAAATGACCCGTCTGTCCGAACTGAACCTGATCGGCGAGATGGCCGCCGGCATCGCGCACGAAATCCGCAATCCGATGACGACGATCCGGGGATTTCTCCAGTTGTCCAAAGGCGTGAACGGGCGGATGGGAAGCGAGCATATCGACATTATGCTGGATGAGCTCGACCGGGCCAACAGCATCATTACGGAATATTTGTCGCTGGCGAAAAACAAACAGACCGATATCCGGCCGGCTTCGCTCAACCGGCTGCTCGAGTCGCTGTATCCGCTGCTTCATGCGGAAGCGATGATGTCAGGTAAGCACATTCATATCGAATACGGGGAATTGGCGGATCTGGAGCTGGATGAAAAAGAAATCCGGCAGCTCGTCCTGAACATCTCGCTGAACGGTTTGGAAGCGATGGAGCCGGGGGGAATATTAACGATTGCGACATGTGCGGAAAAAGGCTGCGGTGTGCTTCGGATCGCCGATCAAGGGCACGGGATCGGCAAAGAAAATATGGAGAAGCTCGGTCGGCCGTTTTTTACGACGAAGGAGCACGGCACGGGGCTGGGGCTGGCGGTCTGCTACAGCATTGCGGCCCGGCACGGGGCGGTCATCGAAGTGGATAGCGGCCCGGGGGGCACGATGTTCACAGTCCGGTTTCCTGCCATTACAATTAATGGAAGCGTTATCAAAAAAACTGAAGCGATCCTATCCGGCGACGGCAGCCTGTAAACAACGTGCGGTCCGGGAGGAGGCCGGATCGGTCTTTCCTCCCGGATTTTGCCCGCCATTCGATTACATCTGAGCTTTCATCGTTTTCAAATATTCCGAAGGGGCCATGCCGGTCGCTTTCTTGAACTGGCGGGAAAAATAATGGATGCTCGTATAGCCGAGCCGCTCGGCGATCTCCGTGACGTTGCACGTATCCTCACGAATATGCTGCTTCGCTCGCTCGATCCGCAGCTTGCTCATATATTCGGTAATTCCGCTGCCGGTATGCTGGCGGAAAACGGTGCGCAGATGCGTCTTGCTCAGCGCGAATTCGGCGCACAGCCGGTCGATCGACGGGTGCTCGTGCAGATGCTCTTCCAAATAGCGGACAATGCGCCCGACCAGCTCCCGCTGGCCTTTTTCCTTCGTAATCGACGACAGCTTCGGCTTCTGCGCCTGTGCCTGGTTGTTGCGGATGAGCCGGATGAACAGCGCTTCCAAGTAAATTTTAATCAGCTGCTCGGCGCCGAAATCGAACTTTTCCTTACGTGTGAGAGGGTGAGCCGACTTGCGCTTCACCGTTACGGAATACGGGCGCGCTACAGGCAGGACGAACAGCTTATTGCCTTCCTCGATAATTTGCGATAGCAGTTGACGCTCTTCGTTGCCGAGATGAAGCGCTTTATGGGAGAAAAAGCTCATCGCCTCGGACTTGCATTCGAACGAGATAATAAAAATGTTCGGCGGCGTCTTCCGGTTGCAGCGCAAGCTGTGAAATTCGTTCGGCGTATAAAATACGATATCCCCCTGTTTGACATGAAAGGTCGTAAAATCGGTCGTAATCTCCACTTCCCCTTTGTCCACGTACAGAAACTCCCAGAAATCGTGCTTTTCGCCGCTGTATACGTAGCCCTGACGCAGCTCGTTATAATGGAACGAGTATATTTTATCGACCGATATTTGCTCTCTCAGTTTAATGTGCCGGTGTCGTTTCCTCATGGCTCCCACCTTTTGGACGCGTTTCGTATAAAGAAGCTTTTCCAGCAAACGGTTCCTGAGTTAATCGTATGCGGCCGACCTTCCCTTGTCAATTGGCTGCGAGTGTTTTCGGGGGGCGGACATCCCCTGGCGCCGCTGCTCCTAAAGTGCAAAGATTCCGATTCAAAAGTGCAAATTTTGCGTCGTTTTAGATAAAGCTTTTCTTTCCGATCGCCGTTATGATAACGGTGAGAAAACGGTTTCCAGCCGAATGGAGGAAAAACAGATGAGTAAAATCCGCACAGCTGTAGTTGGTCTTAACATGGGGCTCGATCACGCTTACGCTTACAAGCTTGCTGAACGATCTGAACTGCGGTGGGTCGTCGATCTCGACGAAGAGAAAGCAAAGAAAGTAGCCGCGGATCTGGGCTGCAATTACACGACGGACTGGACGACGATTCTGGACGATATCGATGCCGTCAGCCTGTGTACGCCGCATCATCTGCATGCTCCTCAGTCGCTTACGGCGATCGCCGCCGGCAAGCACGTCCTTCTGGAGAAGCCGCTGGCGAATTCGGAGGAAGATTGCTTGAACGTCATTCAGGCTGCCGAGCAAAACAACGTCACCCTGATGCTCGCCTTCGTCGTACGGTTCCTGCCGGCGATCCGCAAGCTGAAGGAAGCGGTGGACAGCGGCAAGTACGGCAAGCCGATCAGCGCGCAAGGCTGGGTCGAGGCCTTTTTGCAACCGGCTCCGGGCACCTGGTTTGCCAGCAAAGAAAAACTCGGCGGAGGCGCTTTGTTCAGCCACGGCTGCCATTACATCGATATATTGCTCTACTTGCTTGGCGAACCGGCCCGGGTTTCCCATTTCGGAACGCGCGTCGGCACGGACTGGATGGAAGGGGAAGGGACTTCGCACGGCATCATCGAATTCAAAAGCGGAGCGCTCGCTCATCTGGTGACCAGCTGGGGCATGCGTTACAAGAAAACGCCGGCGAGATTCCAAATTCATATGACCGAAGGCATGCTGGAGCTGGACAACAGCATGTGGAAGGTCGAAGCGATCTCGAAGGACGGCACGGAAACGCTGTACGAGCGTCCTGCCGAATATCCGGCACGCCGCGGACAGAACGTTTTGTTCGAAATCGAGCATTTCCTCGAAAGTATCGCAACCGGACAGCGGCCGGAGACGGATGGTCACGAGATTTTAAAATCGCACCGGACGATCTGGGCGATGTACAACAGCCAGGGCACCCCGGTGAACCTGTAACGGCATCGATAACGAAGGAGGCTGGATAACGATGACGATCAAAGTTGGCTTAATCGGTTGCGGTCTGATGGGATCGCTGCATGCCCGCACGCTGCACAAGCTGCCGGGCGTAAAGGTGGCGGCCGTCCACAACCGGACGCGCGAAAAAGCGGAGTCGCTCGCCGCCGAAGTGGGCGCTACCGTGTACGATTCTTATGAGGCGCTGCTGGAGCAGGATTTGGATGCGGTATGGGTCGCTACGCCGGATCATCTGCATGTCGATGCTTCCAAGGCTGTTCTGGAATCGGGCAAGCACCTGTTTCTGGAGAAAGCGCTTGCCACCTCGGTGGAAGACGGGGCCGAGATCGTGGCGGCCGGAGCGAAGCATCCGGAATTGAAGTCGATGGTCGCTTACCCGCTCCGCTTTGCTCCGGCTTACCGGACGATGAAGGAGACGGTTTCCCGGGCGGGCGCGGGCAAGACGATTCAGGCCTGGTCGATGCGGACGCATTTCCTCGATCCGAATCAGCGGGTGTACGACAAGTACCGCGATCATTACTACGATACGCCGAGCTGGTATTTTGACGATGTAACGGCCAAAGGCCCGATTTTCTCCCACGGCTCTCACGATTACGACCTGCTTACCTGGATGTGCGGCGAGGTGGAATCGGTGTTCGCTTACGGCGGGACGTACCTGCTCCCTCCGGGCAGCGTAGCCGATGCCTTTACGGTATCGCTGCGGTTTGCGAGCGGCGGGATCGGCCAAGTCAGCACCCCGTGGGTGACGCGGGTGGAATACGACATCACCGGAGTCGCTACGGAGAATTTGACCGTCGTGAACAACAACGGCCAGGTACTGGTGAAGGACGACGGCGGACCCGAGCAGAAAATATCGTTTGCGGACAACGATATGTGGGTACAGCTGAACGGGCATTTCATCGACTGTATCCGTGAGAACAAGCAGCCGCTTATCTCGCTTGAGGACGGACTGCGCGTCATAGCGGTATCGGAAGCCGCGTACCGTTCGCTTAAGGAACGCCGCGAGGTGGCGGTCGATTATTCGGCGCTGCGCAGCGTTTCGCGGACCGGGGTGTAACAATGAAGCCAACCGTCAAGCTTGCATGCATGAGCTGGATCTATAACAAGCATTCGTTCGAACGCGCTCTGGAGAGCATATCCCGAGCAGGTTACCGTTACGTTTCGTTCGGCCTGCCGCACGAAGGCAAGCCTGCATTCGACGACGGGCTCGAAGGGGAAGCGGAGCGTATCGCGGCCTTGCTGAACAAGTACGGGCTCGAGCCTGTCTCGCTGGTCAGCACGGATGTCCTGCATCCGAATCAGCCGATCGAACGGGCGATCCAACGACTCGAGTTTGCCCGCGCCCTAGGCGTGGAGGAGCTGTTGTCGCTCGGTACGACGAGTTACAAGCGATTTCCGGATGAGCCGCGTTCCGACGAAGAGATGGCGCCGATCAACGAGGCGTTCGCGGACAAATACCGGCGGGTCGGAGAGGAAGCGGGCAAGCGCGGGCTGGTCGTCACGATCAAGCCGCACACCGGCAATACGGCTACGGCGGAAGTGATTGCGGACACGCTGCGTACGATCGGTTCCCCGCACGTGAAAGCGTCTTACGATCCGGGCAACGTGCGGTTTTATGAAGGGATCGAGCCGGCAGACGATTTTCCCGCCATCGCCGCCCAGACGATCTCCGTTGTCGCCAAAGACCACCGGGGAGCACGCGCGGCGCTCGACTTCCCGATTCCGGGCGAGGGAGAAGCCAACTTCCCCGCGATATTCGCCACGATGCGCGAGACCGGCTTTACGGGTCCTGTAATCGTGGAACGTCTGGACGGGTTGAACGGCGAGTTCGGTGCGGACATTCCGCTGGAGCAGTTGGACCGGCGGATTACCGAAGCACGCGTCAACCTGGAGCGGATGCTGCGGGAAGCGGGCTATGATATGTAGCGTAGTATAACTGAATGATCCGGGTGGACGGAAGAGTGCCTGCTATTCAGCGGGTCTTCTTCCGTTCCCGGCTTATTTTTTTGCGGGGGGAGAGTGCTTTATGGACAACCGTCTTACGGAGCGGGATTCGATTGAAATCCGGCGTTTGGCAGACTGTACGTTCCGCCAGGCGGTGGAGCTGTGGAATCAAGGATTTTCCGGCTACTATTCGGATATGTCGACGACGCTTGAGAAGTTTACGGCAAGGCTCGGACGGGAGTCGATCCGCACGGACCTTTCGGTCGCGGCCTTTGTGAACGGAGAACCGGCCGGATTCGTCCTGATCGCGCTGAAGGAAGCGGGCGGCGTCAAAATCGCCTGGAACGGCGGAACCGGAGTCAGCCCGAACCAGAGGGGCAAGGGGCTGGCCAAACTTCTGATGCGGGAAGCGGCGGAGGCGATCAAGGAGAGCGGTGCGTCCATCGCTTATTTGGAGGTCGTTCAGAAAAATGCGGGAGCGATTGCGGCGTACGAAAGCGCAGGGTTCCGCAAGTGTGACGGCCTGATCGGAGCAAAGCTGGAAGGCCCGCTGCCGGCTTCCGCCGTGCAAGCGGACGAAGCGTACCGGCTCCGGCCCGCCAAGCTTCGCGAGCTGACCGCGCTTCCGTTTTTCCGCCACGATTCGGCGTGGAACTGCCAGTGGTTCAACCGGAGCGACAGCGAAGGGATTGCGGTTATCGACGAGCAGGGTGCAATCGGCGCTTACGCGATTGTCCGGCGTTCCTATGGAGAGAACGGCGAGCTGGCGGGATCGGTGTTATTCCACTGTGCCGCCGATCCGGAACGCCCGGACCGGAGCAAGCTCGCACGGGCCGCTATTGCCGGTGCGTTCGGACCGGCGGACGCCGCTTACACGAGAACGGCGGACAATCTGTCCATGTCCGACCCGGCGGTGACCGAATGGCTGGAGGAAGCAGGCTTCAAGACGATATACACCCAGTATTTGATGGTCGCGGACTTTTCGGTTTAACGTTCATAGAGGCGGTTAAGCCGCCCGGACAGCCCCGGGGCTGTCAATCCGGCGCCCCGTATTGGAGTTGCGCCACGGCTTCCACGATATCATAAGAATAGCTCCGGCCCTTGACTTTGGCGGTCCGGGGCTTTTTTTCGTACCGGATTAATGTCCCCGCTTGATGAATGCCTATCGCAGCCGTGCCCCCGCCAGCCGCTCGATCGTGCCGGCATCCGTTTCGTCCGTCCGCTTCGCCGCTTCCGACCGCCGAATTGTTAACGATTTCCGCATTATCCCGGATAACGGCGGGAAAAATGGCGGTTTCCTCCGCCAGATTCGATATTGCTTACAAAATCACTAGGCATACTGTCCGTTATGCACTATAATAAGGTCTAATCCAAACGATTCAGAAACAGAGGAACCGCCATGAATTTTACTAAAATGCACGGCCTGGGCAACGATTTTATCGTGATCGCGGGCGAGTCCCGCCTGCCCGACAACGCGGCTTCGCTAGCCGTATCATGCTGCAACCGGTTTTTCGGAATCGGGGCCGACGGCCTGGTGTTCGTGCTGCCTTCCGACCGTGCCGATTTTATGATGCGGATTATGAATTCCGACGGTTCGGAGGCGGAGCAGTGCGGCAATGCCATCCGCTGTGTAGCCAAATACGTATACGATAATGGTTTAACCGATAAAACGGAGCTGGCGATCGAAACGATCGGCGCAGGCGTTCAGCCCGTACGGCTTCAAGTGCAGGACGGCAAGGCGGTTTCCGTTACGGTAGATATGGGGATTCCGGTGCTGAACGGGCTGTCCGTCCCAACGACGGTGGACAGAAATCCGGTAGTGGATTATCCGGTGGAAATTGACGGGGTTACTTTCCGGTTTACCGCCGTGTCGATGGGGAATCCACATTGCGTCGTGTACGTGGACGATGCCGCCGGGTTCGATCTGTACCGCTGGGGGCCGAAACTGGAGCAGCATCCGCTGTTTCCGAAGCGGGTTAACGTCGAATTTGCCACGGTCCGCTCCCGCGAACATATCGACATGCGCGTCTGGGAGCGCGGGGCCGGGCCTACGCTGGCGTGCGGCACGGGAGCGTGCGCCACGCTGGTCGCTTCGGTGCTCAAGGGCGTATCCGGCCGCCGCGCCGTCGTCTCGCTGAAGGGCGGAGATCTGAAGATCGAGTGGGCGGAGGAGGATGGCCGGGTGTATATGACCGGCCCTGCCGTAACCGTATACCGGGGTACGCTGGTTGAATAGATCCATAGCAGTTGGCAGGTTTCGGATGGGAGATTTGCAGTTTTCAATAGAGAGATTTATATAGAAAGCTTGGGTGAGGAACCGGATGAAAGAAGATTTGCGTAAAGCGCTCGGACAGCGGGTGTTGATCGGCGACGGAGCGATGGGGACGTTTTTGTATCAGCAGGGGTTCCCGGTAGGCGTCTCTTATGAAGAATACAACCTGCTGAAGCCCGAAGTCATTGCCGACGTTCACCGTCAATATTATGAAGCCGGAGCGAGATTGATCGAAACGAATACGTTCTCGGCGAACAGGGAGAAGCTGTCCAAGTTCGGACTCGAACAGGACGTGCGGGCGATCAACCAGTCCGGCGTGGCGCTCGCCCGGCAGGCGGTCGGCGAAGACGCCTACGTCATCGGCGCGGTAGGCTCGATCCGGGCGGCCCGCCGCCGCAACGTCACTCCGGAGCAACTGGAGCGCGATTACCGGGAACAGATGGAGGCGCTGCTGGAGGCGGGAGTTGACGGCCTGCTGCTGGAAACCTTTTACGATATGGAAGAGATTGTGCTTGCGCTTCGTGTGGCGCGGCAGTTAACCGATTTGCCGGTCATCGGCCAGTTTGCGACCGACGGCGGAGCGATGACGAATGACGGCGTCGATTATCAGACCGCTTTCGAACAGCTTCACGCCGAAGGGGCGGACGTGCTCGGCTTTAATTGCCACAGCGGTCCGAACGGAATCATCCGCACGCTGGAGAAGCTTCGCCCGGTTCCCGGAGTTCCGTTCTCGATTTTTCCGAATGCGGGATTGCCGAGTTATGTGGACGGGAAGTACACGTTCGGCTCCAAGCCGGATTATTTTGCGGAGAACGCGCTGAAGTTCGCCGATCTCGGAGCGCGTCTCATCGGCGGCTGCTGCGGAACGACGCCTGAGCATATCGCCGCAATGGCGAAAGCCTTGGAGCATTACGTGCCGAGCTCGGCAGGGCGTGCCGCCGGTAGCGCCGGTCCGGTTAAGCCGGCCTCGCCAGACGCCGGAACGGTTGCGGTTTCGCAGCCGGCAGGCGCGGCGCCGGGCGGTGCGGAGCCTTCGCTGCTCGAGCTCGTTCAAGAGCGGCATACGGTGATCGTCGAATGGGACACGCCGAAAGATCTGGACATCAGCAAGTTTATGGAAGGGGCGAAGGCGCTCAAGGAAGCGGGCGCAGATTCGATCACGATGGCCGATAATGCGCTGGCCGTCACCCGGATGAGCAACCTTCCGCTCGGCATACTCGTCAAGGAGAAGCTGGGCGTTCGCCCGCTGCTGCACATCGCTTGCCGCGACCGCAACCTGATCGGCACGCAATCCCATCTGATGGGCATGCATGCGCTCGGACTCGATCATACACTCGTCATTACCGGCGATCCGTCGAGATTCGGCGATTTGCCGGGCTCCAGTTCGGTTTACGATATGACTTCGTTCGAGATGATCCGCTTGATCAAGCAGTTGAACGAGGGCGTCGCTTTCTCCGGCAAGCCGCTGAAGCATAAGTCGAAGTTTATCGTTGCCGCGGCGTTTGATCCCAACGTCAAGTACTTGGAGAAAGCGGTGCAGCGGCTGGAGAAGAAAATCGCGGCAGGCGCCGATTTTATTATGACGCAGCCGGTGTATGACGCGAAGCTGATCGAGAACGTGTACGAGTCGACGAAGCACCTGAACGTGCCGATCTTTATCGGATTTATGCCGATCGTCAGCGAGGGCAACGCGACGTTTCTGCATAACGAAGTTCCGGGCATTAAGCTGTCGGAGGAAGTGCGCGGACGAATGGCGGGTCTCAGCGGCGAGTCCGGCCGCGCGATGGGCGTGCAGATTACGAAGGAGCTGCTGGACGTGGCAATGCCGAGGTTCAAAGGCATCTATATCATGACGCCGATGCACTTTTACGGCATGAGCGCTCAGCTGACCCAGTACGTGTGGGAGAAGTCGGGGCGCTGAGAACGCCCGGAGCCCTTGGGACAGCTCTCTTTTCCACTTGTCCCCTCTTGCAAAATGAATTAGAATAGGGTATGGATGTGATACCCATGGTTCAAAGCATGACCGGATTCGGTCAATCCGGCCGTTCCGTCTGCGGTTGCCGGCTGCAGGTCGAGATGAGATCGGTCAACCACCGGTACTCGGAAATTTCCGTCCGTATTCCCCGCGAATGGATGCGGCTGGAAGACAAGGTGAAACGGATCGTTCAGCACTCCGTCAAGCGCGGGAAAGTGGACGTGTCCGTCACCGTCGAGAAGGAACCGGGAACGGCAGCCCTTGCGGAGATCGACTGGCCGCTTGCCGAATCTTACCGTCTGGCGGCGGAACAGCTTAAGGAACGGTTCGCTTTCAGCGACTCTCTCTCGCTGAGGGATATCCTCGCTCTGCCCGGGATCGTATCGTTTCGGGATGCGGGGATGGCGGCGGATCATTTCACGGAACCGCTTCTGGAATGCGTGCGGGAAGCGGCAGCCGGCATGCTGGAGATGCGACGCGCGGAAGGCGGCCATCTGGCCATCGAAGTTGCCGGACGGCTCGACCGGTTGGAACGTTTGAGACGGGAAACGGCCGAGTGGGCTCCGAAAGCGGTGGAAGAGTACAAATTGAAGCTGCATCAGCGTCTGACCGGGTTGCTGGGCGAATCCGCCGGTTTGCTGCCGGACGATCCCAGGCTGCTTACCGAAGCAGCCGTTATGGCGGACCGTTCGGATATCCGGGAGGAGCTCGTCCGGCTCGAGAGCCACATCGGTCAATGCCGCAAGCTGCTAGCAACAGACGAGCCTGCCGGACGCAAGCTGGACTTTCTGAATCAGGAGATGAATCGGGAAGTCAATACGATCGGTTCCAAGTCAGGGCATCTCGAGATCGTCGGCAGGGTTGTCGAGATGAAGGCGGAACTTGAGAAAATACGCGAACAAGCGCAAAATATCGAGTAACCGGCCGCATTTTAAAGTATGAGCGTACATCGATAAGGCAAGAATAGTGCAAGGCTGCTAAGGCTGCGAGACAACGGGCCAACGGTCTTGAATTCGTAGGAGGGCAATGATGGCCATTAAATTGATCAATATCGGCTTCGGAAATATCGTATCCGCAAACCGGATCATCTCGATCGTCAGTCCGGAATCCGCGCCAATCAAGCGGATCATTCAGGAGGCGCGCGACCGGCATATGCTGATCGACGCCACGTACGGCAGACGTACCCGCGCGGTGATTATCACCGACAGCGACCATGTCATTTTATCCGCCGTACAACCGGAAACGGTGGCGCATCGACTTACTAACAATAAGGACGATGATCATGACGAGTAATGCGGGCGACAAAGGCCTTTTGATCGTGCTGTCCGGCCCGTCCGGCGTAGGCAAAGGAACCGTATGCTCCATGCTTCGCAAGCTGGCACCGGAACTGGTATATTCCGTTTCCGCTACGACCCGCTCGCCGCGCGCAGGAGAAACGGAAGGCGTTAATTATTTTTTTACGTCCAAAGATAAATTCCGTTCGATGATCGAAAAAGACGAGCTGCTGGAGTGGGCCGAATACGTAGGCAACTACTACGGAACTCCCCGGAGCTTCGTCAGAGACACGATCAACGCAGGTAAAGATATTATTTTGGAGATCGAAGTGCAAGGCGCGATGAAAGTAAAGCAGAAGTTTCCGGAAGGCGTCTTTATTTTCCTGATGCCTCCGTCGCTTGATGAACTGAAAAACCGGATCGAAACCCGAGGGACCGAAACCGACGAATCGATCCGCAACCGGTTGTCCGCAGCGGTTGACGAAATCAGGCTGCTCGAGCATTACGATTACGCGGTCGTCAACGACCAGGTGGAAACAGCCTGCTCCCGCATCCGCTCGATCATTACGGCCGAACATTGCAAGCGCGAACGGATTATGCCTTATGTGAATTCTTGGATGGAAGAGGTGCGTTAAAAGATGTTATACCCATCGATCGACCTGCTTATCAACAAAGTGGACAGCAAATATTCGCTCGTCGTAGCGGCATCCAAGCGGGCCCGCATGCTGCGGGACGGATCCAAGACCGATCTGAAAGACCAGCACGCCAGCAAGCATGTCGGAGTTGCGCTCGAAGAAATCTACGGCGATTACATTCACGTGGAGTCAAATAGAGAAAACAAACAGTAAGAGAACATGTACGTTTCGTATGACGACAACCTGTCACAGGTTGTTATTTTTTTCTCTTCCCAGGTTGAAGGACGCAGCCGGATGGATGTCATTGATCAGATGGAGAGGTGAGCAGGATGCAAGGAAAAACGATCGTGCTCGGAGTTACCGGAGGAATAGCGTGTTTCAAGGCGGCTGCGCTGTGCAGCAAACTCGTGCAGGCGGGGGCGGACGTACGGGTGATTATGACGGAGTCTGCGACCAGGTTTGTCGCCCCGCTGACGTTCCAGACGCTGTCAAGACATGATGTTGCGGTGGATACGTTCGACGAGAAGGATGCTTCCGTCGTGTCGCATATTCATTTGGCGGACAGCGCCGATCTGGTTGTCGTTGCACCGGCTACTGCGAACATAATCGCCAAAATGGCGCATGGCCTGGCCGACGATATGCTCAGCACGACGCTGCTCGCGACGGAGGCGCCGGTGCTGGTTGCGCCTGCCATGAACGTGCATATGTACGCGCATCCGGCCGTAACGGCGAATATGCAAACGTTGCGGGACCGCGGCGTTTCTTTCGTCGAGCCGGGCGAAGGGCAGCTGGCCTGCGGTTACGTCGGCAAAGGAAGACTGGCGGAGCCGGAAGAAATGATGACGGCCATCGAACGGATGCTGAATCCGGCAAAACCGCTCTCCGGGCTGAAGGTGATCGTAACGGCAGGGGGAACGGTGGAGCGAATCGATCCGGTCCGTTACATCACGAACGATTCGTCCGGCAAGATGGGGTATGCGATCGCGGAAACCGCGAAGCGGATGGGAGCGGACGTCACCGTTGTTACGGGGAAAGCGACGGCGGCTTTGCCGGCTGGAGTCAAGGTCGTCCATGTCGAGTCGACGGCCGATATGATGAACGCAGTATTGTCACGCTTCGAGGACGCGGATATCGTCATTAAAGCGGCTGCTCCGTCGGACTATCGTCCGGCCCTTCGGTCCGACAAAAAAATTAAGAAGAAAGACGAGACGATGACGCTGGAGCTCGTCAAAAATCCGGATATTTTGCAAACGCTTGGCCAGCGAAAGGCGAAGCAGTTCCTCGTCGGCTTCGCCGCGGAAACGGATAACGGGGAACAGTATGCGATGGACAAGCTGGTCCGTAAAAATTGCGATCTGCTTGTGCTTAATGATGTGACGGTGCCGGGTGCGGGGTTCGGAACGGATACGAACATCGTAAGCGTGTACGACAAAGACGGTCTGGTGGAATCGCTGCCGCAAATGAGCAAGCTGGACGTCGCGCAGAAACTGCTGAGCCTTGTAGCGTTACGGCTGAATACACGCGGCGGGAGTGATCGCCATGACTAAGGAAGGCGCGACGGCGCCTTCCGCGTTGTATGACGGGGCGCTGCTGCAAGGCGATCTGTTCGGGGAGCGCCGTCTCTATGCGCAGGTGATCGTGGATGTGCCGGCCAAACAGACGAACCGTCCGTTCGACTACATCGTGCCTCCCCAGCTTCAGTCCTGGGTTGCGGTCGGCAGCCGTGTTGGAGTTCCGTTCGGCCCCCGGACGCTGCAAGGCTTCGTCGTCGGCTTGTCGGACCGGACTAGTATGGATGCTGGCAAGCTGAAGCCGGTAGAGCAAGTGCTCGATTTGGTTCCTCCGCTGAACCCGGAGCTGGTCGATCTGGCCCGGTGGATGAGCCGGACGTATATATGCCACGAGATTACGGCGCTCCAAGCGATGATTCCGGGAGCGTTAAAGGCCAAATACGAGAAAATGATCGCTTTTGCCGGAGAAGAGACCCGCACGGCTGCCGGGGAGACCGGAAGGCAAGCGTATATGTTTGCCCGCAGTCCGGAGGAAGAGAATATCGTCGCCTTTGTGAAGCAGAAAGGCACAGTACCGGCGGAAGCGCTGCTTCGCCGTTTTCCCGATGCCAGCCTGATGCTGAGAAATCTGCTGGAGCAAGGAATACTGGCCGAGATCAACTCGGTGAAGGACCGGATGAACGCCAAGAAGGTGCTTTATGTCGAGGCGGCTGCGGACCGGGCGACGATGCTGGAACAAGCGGAGAAGCTGGGAGCCGGAGCGAAGCGGCAAAAAGAGCTGATGGTTTTTTTCGCCGGGCAGCCGGAGCCGCTGCCGCTCACAGAGCTGACCGATAAATTGAACATTAGCGCAGGCTCGGTCAAGGCGCTTGCCGAGAAAGGCTGGCTGTCGGTTCAGGAGCGGGAGGTATACCGGGACCCGTATGCAGGCAGGCAGTTTGCCAAAACGGAGCCGCTGCCGCTCACCGATCAGCAGCGCGGGGCGTTCGTTCCGATATCGGCTGCGCTCGAAGAGAGAGAGCACCGCGTTTTCCTGCTTCACGGCGTAACCGGCAGCGGAAAGACCGAAGTGTACCTGCAATCGATCCAGCAGTGTCTCGACCAAGGCCGGGAAGCGATCGTGCTCGTCCCGGAAATATCGCTCACTCCGCAAATGGTCGAACGGTTCAAGAGCCGGTTCGGCGATGCGGTCGCGGTGATGCACAGCCGCTTGTCCCAAGGCGAACGGTACGACGAGTGGCGCAAAATCGGCACGAAGCAGGTAAGCGTCGTGATCGGCGCGCGCTCGGCTGTGTTCGCTCCGTTTACGAAGCTCGGCCTGATCATTATCGACGAGGAGCACGAAGCTTCCTATAAACAGGAGGAGAGCCCGAAGTATCATGCCCGCGACGTGGCGGTTCAGCGCGCTTCGCATCAGGGGGCGGTCGTCGTGCTCGGCTCGGCGACGCCATCGCTGGAAAGTTATGCCCGGACAAACGAACGTTCGGCAGACCGCTCCCCGTTCCAACTGCTGACGATGGAGGACCGTGTCGAAGGCCGTCCTTTGCCCGCCGTTCATATTGTCGATTTGCGGGAGGAGCTGAAGGAAGGCAACCGCTCCATGTTCAGCCGCGGCTTGTATAAAGCGATTGAAGAACGGTTACACAAGAAAGAACAGACCGTATTGCTGTTAAACCGGCGCGGCTACTCGACTTTCGTCATGTGCCGGTCGTGCGGCTACGTCGTCCAATGTCCGCACTGCGACATCTCGCTAACCTATCACCAGGTATCCCGGACGATGCGCTGCCATTATTGCGGCTTATCCGAGCCGGAACCGAAAAAATGCCCCAGCTGCGAAAGCGAGCATATCCGTTATTTCGGAACGGGGACCCAGCGGGTCGAAGAGGAGCTGGGCAAGCTGTTTCCCGGTATTCGCGTCATCCGGATGGATGTGGACACGACTTCCGAGAAAGGCGCCCACGAACGGCTGCTGACCCGGTTCCGCAACAAGCAGGCGGATGTGCTGCTTGGCACCCAAATGGTGGCCAAAGGTCTTGATTTCCCGGACGTCACGCTTGTCGGCGTCATCGCGGCCGATACGGTGCTGCATCTGCCCGATTTCCGCGCGGCGGAGAAGACGTTTCAACTGCTCACCCAGGTAGCGGGACGAGCGGGAAGGCACAAGCTTCCCGGCGAAGTGTTTATCCAGACGTATACTCCCGATCATTACAGCATCGTAACCGCCAGCCATCATGATTATGCCTCATTCCTGGAGACGGAGCTGGAAATGCGGAGAGAACGCGGATACCCGCCATACTGCGATTTGGTGCTGATCACCTTCTCCCACGAACAGGTGCCGATGCTTGTCCGGGCGGGAGAATCGTTTGCCGCGAGACTGAAGGACAAGTGGAAGCGTTCAGAAGTCGGATCGGCATCAGAACGTGGAGGGTTGTATGGCCGGGGGGTGGACGCGCCTTACTTCGAGGTGTACGGGCCTGTCGCGTCGCCGATCCCGCGAATCAAAGATAGATATCGGTTTCAATGCATGGTAAAATATCGGGGGGATATCGACGTCTCCGGGATGATCGCCGAAGTGGCGGCCGCGTTTGACGATACGGTGCGCCAGGAGAAGCTGCAGATCGGGATCGACGTTAATCCGCAAGTGCTGATGTAGCGAGCGCCTTGGCGCTTCCGGACCGATTATGGAATGGATGACTTATGTTTTTGAAAGGAAGTGCTGATCCGTGGCCATTCGAATTATAGTAAAAGAACCGGACCCGGTGCTTCGCGAGAAAGCGAAACCGGTTCCGAAAATTACACCGAACATTCACAAGCTGCTGGACGATATGGCGGATACGATGTACGATGCGGAGGGCGTCGGCCTGGCCGCGCCGCAGATCGGTATTTTGAAGCGGGTGATCGTAGTCGACGTAGGAGACGACAACGGGCTGATCGAGATGATCAATCCGGAGATCGTAAGCGCGGAGGGCGAGCAGCTCGGGCCGGAAGGATGTCTTAGCATTCCGGGGCTCAGGGGCGACGTTAACCGTTCGCTGACAATTACGATTAAAGGTCTGGACCGCAACGGCGACGAGCTCGTCATTACCGCTTCGGAGTTTCTGGCCCGCGCATTCCAGCATGAGGTCGATCATTTGAACGGAGTGCTGTTTACCGATCTGGCCAAAAGCGTATACCGCGAAGAGGAACGGCAGAAAAAGGGCGAGGAGTGAAGACATGAACGTCGTTTTCATGGGAACGCCTGATTTTGCCGTTCCTTCCCTTCAAGCGCTGCTGGAGCAGGGCTACAACGTTGTGGCTGTCGTCACTCAGCCGGACCGGCCGAAAGGGCGCAAACGCGAGCTTGCGCCCACCCCGGTCAAAGCCGAAGCGATGAAGCACGGCATTCCGGTACTCCAACCGGTCAAGCTCCGCGATCCGGCTGCCGTTGAAGAGGTTAGCAGCTTCAAGCCGGACTTGATCGTAACGGCGGCTTACGGGCAAATTTTGCCCAAATCGCTGCTGGCCGTGCCGCAGCATGGCTGCATTAACGTGCACGGCTCGCTTCTCCCGAAATACCGGGGCGGGGCGCCGATCCAGCATGCGGTTATGAACGGCGAGCCGGTAACCGGCGTCACGATTATGTATATGGCGGCGGGTCTCGATACCGGCGATATGATCTCGAGCGTGGAAGTTCCGATTACCGACGAAGATACGGCGGGCACGCTGTTCGACAAGCTGAGCGTGGCGGGAGCCGAGCTGCTCCGCACGACTTTGCCCGAGCTGCTGGCCGGGCGTATCCAAGCCGTACCGCAAAACGAAGCCGATGCGACCTACTCCCCCAATATCTCCCGCGAGGACGAACGGATCGACTGGACGAAATCTTCGCTTCAGCTGTTCAATCAGATCCGCGGACTGAATCCGATGCCCGGCGCTTTTACGCTGCTTCACGGCGAAGTGTTTAAAGTATGGGCGAGCCGCAAACCCGCCGATGACGAGAGAACGAACGGTTCCGCATGGAAAGTGAGGCCGGGGACTGTGCTGCAAATGACGGACGACGGACTGGAAGTCGCTACCGGAAGCGGTTCGATCTGGCTCACTCACGTTCAGCCCGCCGGCAAGAAGGCGATGAGCGTGTCCGACCTGAAGCGCGGCACACCGATTGCCAAAGGAACGGTATTGGGGGAAACGAATTGAATCCGAAGCAGCCACAAACGCAAACGTCCGCGAAGACGAAAACGGATGCGCAGCGGCAACCGAACGGTAACAAACGATCCCCCGGAACGGGCAAGCCCGGACTGGTCGGCGGACGACCCAAGACGGGCGGAGGCTCCGGCAAAAAGCCGGGACCGGCGGCTCCACCGAGACAGCCTTGGTCCGCGCGGGAAATCGCTCTGGACGTGCTTACGCGCGTCGAGACAGAGCACGCGTACAGCAATCTGCTCCTGAACCAGGCGCTGCTGAAGCATAAACCGGACAAGGCCGATGCCGGACTTGCGACAGAGCTCGTGTATGGGACGATTCAGCGCCGAAATACGATCGATTATTTTTTGGACCGTTTCGTCGCCAAAGGAGTGAAAAAGCTGGAGCCGTGGGTACGTAATTTGCTGCGGCTCAGCTTGTATCAGCTGCATTACCTGGACCGCGTGCCGGAGCATGCGGCGGTTCATGAAGCGGTAAATATCGCCAAGCGGAGAGGGCATGCCGGCATATCGGGCATGGTGAACGGCGTGCTGCGCAATGTCATTCGCCGCAAGGAGGAGCTGACCGTTCCCGTCTCGCTGGAGCCGGTCGCCCGGATCGCGCTCGAGCACTCCCATCCGGAATGGCTCGTCGCCGATTGGGTGAGACGTTTCGGAGCGGAGACGGCGGAGAAGATATGCCGGGCCAATAACGAGCCGCCAAGCGCCAGCGTACGGGTCAATACGATGAAGCTGACGCGGGAAGAGCTGCTCGGCCGGTTGAGGGAAGCCGGCTGCGAGGCGCGTCCGTCTGACGTGTCGCCCGCCGGCATAGTGGTCGAGAGCGGCGGCAATATGGCGCTGACCCCTTGGTACGTGAACGGCGAGCTGTCCGTGCAGGACGAGAGCTCGATGCTCGTCGCCGAAGCGGCCCATCCGGAACCGGGCATGCAGGTGCTCGACTGCTGCGCCGCTCCGGGCGGCAAAACGTCGCATATGGCCGAGCTGATGAACGATCGCGGCCGCATACTGGCCTGCGACATTCACGAGCATAAGCGGGAGCTGATTGCGGCCCAGGCCGAGCGCCTCTCGCTCCGCTGCGTCGAGACGAAAACGATCGACGCCCGCAATCTTCCCGAGGCGTTGGCGGGGACGGCGTTCGACCGGATTTTGCTTGACGCTTCCTGCTCGGGATTGGGCGTGATCCGGCGGAAGCCGGATATCAAGTGGGCGAAAAGCCCCGGGGATGTGGCCGGGATCGCCGAGCTGCAGTACGAGCTGCTAAGCGGCGTCTCTTCCCTTCTGGCGCCGGGAGGCGTGCTGGTGTACAGCACCTGTACCGTGGCCGAAGAGGAAAACGAGCAGGTCGTGATGCGGTTTTTGCAGGAGCATCCGGAGTTCGCGCTGAGCCGGCCGCCGCAGTCTCTGCAGGATCGTCTGCCGGCGGATTCCGTAGCTCCGGGCGGGACGATCACGGTGTTGCCGCACCAATTCGGCTCGGACGGTTTTTTTATCGCCGTGTTGCGCAAACGTTCGTGAAGCTGCTAAGGAGCTTTGGAAGAGTCTCGGTGAAGAAGCTTAGGAGAGTCTTAGAGCTCTGACAGACTTGCGCGGGGACTTGGAAGAAGCTCTGTAAGAGCTTTGAAAAGGCTCTGAAAAGGCTCAGAAGAAGCTCTGAAGAAGCTTTGAAAAAGCTTTGAAAAGCGCAAAAGGCCCGGCAACTTTAGCTGGGCGCTCCGTTATGCTAGAATAAGATCAGCTTCCGGTTGAAGCTTGTTCGCTCTAAAAGCCGATCTTCAGCCAAAATGTTTAAATAAGAGCTGCAAACGACCTTTATTTGAGCACCAAATGTGGATCGAGAGCTGAATAGGAGCGGTTTGCAGCTCTTATTCTGCTCCAAAAACCGATTTTAGCCAGAAAACGTCGATTTAAGAGCCGCAAACCGCCCTTATTTGACTACATGTACGGATAACGAGCGAAATAAGAGCGGTTTGCAGCTCTTAACAACCGCCTATCCAAGAGAGACAGCGGGTTTATCCGCCACGAACGATCTCCAGCCAGCGATTTTTGATTCTAGAGAGAAATTGTTGCGGGCGATCGCGTTTTACCGACAATCTTTATTATTTGATACCGGTTGTCGCCACCATCAGATGTGTCATGCATACATGTGAAATCCAAACAACGGGCAGGGATGCTTGTGACTACACCTATACAACCTTTAAAACCATTAAAACCGCTGCAGCCCCATATTCCGGAAAAGCTGTCGGCCTACGATTTGACTCTCGAAGAGTGGCAGGCCTGGCTCAAAGAAAACGGCCAGCCGTCTTTCCGGGCGGGGCAAATCTTCGATTGGCTGTACGTGAAGCGCGTCGGGTCGTTCGAAGAGATGTCCAATCTGTCGAAGGAGCTGCGCCGGAAGCTGGACGAGTCGTTTGTATTCGTATCGCTGACGGAAATTGCAAGCCAGCAGTCGAAAGACGGCACGGTGAAATTTTTGTTCGAGCTGGCCGACAAAAACGCGATCGAAACCGTAGTGATGAAGCATAGCTACGGCAACAGCGTTTGCGTAACGACGCAGGTGGGCTGCCGGATCGGCTGTACGTTTTGCGCCTCTACGCTGGGCGGACTCAAGCGCAATCTGTCTGCGGGCGAGATTGTAGCGCAGATCGTTAAAGCCCAGCAATTGCTCGATGCGACCGGAGAGCGGGTAAGCAGCATCGTTATTATGGGAATCGGCGAACCGTTCGAAAATTACGATGCGATGCTTAAGTTTCTGAAGCTGATGATTCACGAGAAAGGGCTCAACATCGGCGCGCGCCACATTACGGTTTCGACGAGCGGCATCGTTCCGAATATTCACCGATTTGCGGACGAGAATATGCAGATCAATCTGGCGATATCGATTCACGCTCCGAACGACGAGTTGCGTTCCAAGCTGATGCCGGTTAACCGCCGCTATCCGTTCGCCGAACTGATTGAAGCGTGCAAATACTACCTTCATACGACCGGTCGGCGTATAACGTTCGAATACGCTCTTATGGGCGGAGTGAACGATAAGGCGGAGCATGCTCAGGAGCTGGCGGTCGTGCTGAAGGAGATGCTGCCTTTGGTCCATGTCAACCTGATTCCGGTTAATTTTGTAATGGAACGGGATTTCAAACGTACGGAGCGGGACGATATATTTGCCTTCCAGCGGATTCTAGAGAAACACAACATTCCCGCGACGATTCGCAGGGAGCAAGGTAGCGACATCGCCGCGGCATGCGGCCAGCTGCGGGCGAAGCATATGGAATCACAGGTGAGGTGAGGGAAAGTATGCAAACCGCGCATCGTACGGATGCCGGGCTCATCCGGTTGATTAACGAAGACCGGGCTGCGGTGAGAGACGAATTTAACGGCTTTACCCTCGCCATCGTTGCAGACGGCATGGGCGGACATCAAGCGGGAGAAATCGCCAGCCAGATGGCGATCGAGCTCGTAGAAACGGAAATGCGCAGCGTGCTTACGGCGGATATGAACGTGGAGCAGCGCAAAGACACGGTGCGCGGAGCCATCTCGGTAGCCAACGACCGGGTGTTTGAGATTGCCTCGAAGCAAGCCCGCTACCAAGGGATGGGCACGACCGTCGTCGCTGCGCTTGCGACCTCTACCGATCTCGTCATCGGCCATATCGGGGACAGCCGCGCCTACCTCGTATCGGACGGCTCGATCCGCCAACTGACGGAGGACCATTCTCTCGTCAACGAACTGATCAAATCCGGCCAGATCACCCAGGAGGAAGCCAGCGTCCATCCGCTCCGCAATGTAGTGACACGGGCACTCGGCACGGATAAGCAGGTCGATGTCGACGTCGTTCATACGGAATGGCGGACCGGCGACGTCCTGCTCCTGTGCAGCGACGGATTAAGCGGCCTGGTCGGAGAGGCGGAGCTATACTCGGTTATTACGGACAGCCGAGATCTGCACGGCAAAGTCGACCGGCTCGTGGAACGGGCCCTCGAGGAAGGCGGAGGCGACAACATTACGGTTGTTCTGCTGGCCAACGACAAGTTGGGCGGGGCGGACGTTACGACCGATCCGGGAAGGAGGGATGATGCATGATCGGCCACGTGTTGGGAGGGCGTTACGAGATACTCGACCGGATCGGCGGCGGCGGAATGGCGCTGGTGTACAAAGGGCATGATATTTTGCTCAATCGGAAAGTTGCGGTAAAAGTGCTGCGGCAGCAATACGTACACGATGAGGAGTTCATCCGCCGGTTTCGCAGAGAAGCCCAGGCCGCAGCGTCGCTATCACATCCGAATGTTGTAAGCATCTATGATGTCGGTCAGGAGGACGAGACGCATTATATCGTCATGGAATGCATCGATGGGAAGGCGCTTAACGAGACGATTAAGGAAAAAGCGCCTTTGCCCGTCGAAGAAGCCGTCCGGATCGCCAGTCAAATATGCGACGCGCTCGATCATGCCCACTATAACCAGATCATCCATCGCGATATTAAGCCCCATAATATCCTGATCGGCAAAAACGGCCGCGTCAAAGTTACCGATTTCGGAATCGCTCGGGCCGCGGATTCTTCGCAGATTACCCAAACCGGCTCGGTCGTCGGTTCGGTTCATTATTTTTCCCCGGAGCATGCCAAAGGGACGCTGACCGGCGCCCAGTCCGACCTGTATTCACTGGGCATCGTGCTGTACCAGATGTTGACGAACCGGCTTCCTTTTCTTGGAGAAAGTCCGATCAGCGTCGCGCTGAAACATTTGCAGGAAGACGTGGAGGAACCGCGTAAAGTCAACCCGCTCATTCCTCAAAGCGTCGAGAATATTATCCTGAAGTCGATGCGCAAAAATCCCGACGAACGTTACCGCTCCGCCAAAGAAATGCTGCAGGATCTCGATACTTGTCTGGAGCCGGGCCGCCGGAACGAACCGAAAATTACGTTCGTCTCTGACGATTACGACGATGACGAGAGAACCCGCGTAGTGCCGGCTATACGCAGCGACCAGTTTGTCCACGATGTGGAGGATGAACCGGACGAGGAGCCGAGGCGGAAGAAGAGAGGCTGGGTGAAGCCTGTCGTCTGGACCGTCGTCATACTGCTGCTGCTCGCCCTGATGTACATGGGAGTCCGGTATGTGAAGGAGATGCTTTATGTGCCGGACGTGGACGTGCCGAGTCTGGTCGGCATGACACGGGAAAATGCCGAAGCTTTGCTTGTGCAAAAGCAGCTTCACAGCAGGGTGATCGAAGAGCATCATCCCGATGTGGAGAAAGATATCGTCACGAAGCAGGACCCGAACCCGTCTACCGTAAAAATTAACAATACCGTGACGCTGTACGTCAGTCTCGGGCCGGAGAAGCAGAAGATGCCGGACTGGACGGGCAAAAAAGCAACCGATGTGAAAACAGAGCTGGCGGGGCTTAACATTACGAAGGTTACGCTAGAGGATATAAACAGCGATCAGGAGATCGGGACGGTGGTGTCCCAGGAACCTGCCCCGAGCGTCGAATATGATCCGAGGACGGTTGCGGTTAAGCTGAAGGTCAGCAAAGGGCCGAAAGAGTTTCCGATGCCGCAGTTGATCGGCGAAACGGAGGATACCGCCAAAGCGATTGCTACGAAGCTGGATTTGAAGCTGAAGGTCGAGCACAAGCCGTCGTTTTCGCAGCCAAAGGATCGGGTGTTTTTCCAGTCTCCGTATAAGGAAGGGGAGTCTGTCCTGCCTGGCGCCGAAATAACGGTCAGCGTAAGCACCGGTTATCCGGAGGACGCCAAAGAAGCGACCGTAACGAAACAAATTGAGCCGACCAGGAAAGGCGTAAAAAGCACAATCGTGATTAAATACAGCGACGCCCGGGGAGAAAACCAGACTTGGGGTAAGCCTGTTGAAATCACAGAAGCACAACAGTTTAATGTGACCCTGGTACTTTCCCCAGGGATGATCGGCACCATCGAATATTACAGGGATAATGATAAGATCGATTATTGGCCGGTACCGTATCCGGGCGAAGGTATTCCCGGCAATCCGGGCAACACTACCCAGCAGCAGGGAACGCCCGGGTCAACTACAGGCGGCTCCGGAGGAGCAGGCAACGGAAACGCCGCGAACAAACCGGCGTCGACATCGCCTTCCGGAGGAAACGGCTCTGGCGGCAACGCCCAAACGCCGGCCGGCACGACTACGACTACGAACTCGACTACAGGAGGACAAAATTAATGCCTGAAGGTATTATTGTGAAGGCATTGAGTGGTTACTATTATGTGAAGTCCACCGGTTCCGCAGAGGAGCCGGTACAATGCCGGGCGCGGGGGATCTTTAAGAAAAGAGGCGTCTCCCCGCTGGTTGGAGACCGCGTTATCTACGAAGTTACGGAAAACGGGGAAGGTACGGTGGATGAAGTGCTGCCGCGCTCCACCGAGCTGATCCGGCCGCCGGTCGCCAACGTGGAGCAGGCGGTGCTTGCTTTCTCCGTGGCGGAACCGGCGCTGAATTTGCAACTGCTGGATAAATTTCTGGTTCACACGGAAAACGCCGGCCTCGATACGATCATCTGCCTCACCAAGTCGGATCTTCTGGACTCCGAGGACGAATCTGCGGAGGCCGCTTCGCAGGAAACGATAACGATGCAGGACGCCAAGCAGCTCTACGAGCAGATCGGGTATACCGTCATCATCACGAGCACGAAGACGGAGGACGGGATATCCGAGGTGCGCTCCCGGCTGGCGGGCCGGATCAGCGTCTTCTCCGGCCAATCCGGCGTCGGCAAATCTTCGCTTCTGAACGCATTGGTGCCCGGCCTGATGCTGGAGACGAATCAAATTTCGTCCAAGCTCGGCCGGGGCAAGCATACGACCCGGCATGTCGAGCTGATCGAGCTGGAAGGCGAAGGAGGCGGTCTCGTGGCGGACACACCCGGCTTCAGCCAGCTTGATTTCGTACAGTTGGAGCCGGAGGAGCTGTCCAGCTGCTTCGCCGAGATGAAACGGATCGCTTCGGGCTGCAAGTTCCGCGGCTGTCTGCACCAGCACGAGCCCGGCTGTCAGGTGATAGCGGCGGTGGAGAGCGGGGCGGTCGCTGCGAGCCGGTACAAGCACTACCTTGTCTTTTTGCAGGAGATGAAAGAACGGAAACGGAGGTACTGACATATGCGGGAATTGTTAATTGCCCCTTCGATTCTGTCCGCGGACTTTGCCCGTCTGGGCGAAGAAATCCGCGACGTCGAACGCGGGGGAGCCGACTGGATTCATGTGGACGTGATGGACGGCCACTTCGTACCTAATATTACGCTGGGGCCTCCTATCGTGCAGGCGATTCGTCCGCACACGAAGCTGACGCTGGACGTTCATCTGATGATATCGAAGCCGGACGATTATATACGCGCTTTTGCTCAGGCCGGTGCGGATTACATATCGGTGCACGTCGAAGTTTGCACGCATCTTCACCGGACGGTGCAGCTCATCAAGGATCAAGGAGTTAAGGCCGGTGTCGTATTAAATCCGGCTACTTCGCTTTCAACTTTGGAGCATATCGCCGAAGATGTGGATCTGGTGCTGCTGATGACGGTTAATCCCGGGTTCGGCGGACAGCGGTTTATCGCCTCCAGCCTTCCGAAAATTACGGCGCTTCGTCACATGCTGGACGAGCGCGGGCTTGGACACGTCCACATTGAGGTGGACGGGGGAGTGAACGAGGAGACGGCGGAGCTCGTCAAAAAGGCCGGGGCGAACGTGCTCGTGGCCGGCAATGCGGTGTTTGCCCAAGCGGACCGCAAGGAAGCGATCTCGCGCATTCGCGGCGGTTCCGACAAAGGAGGCAGCTCTCTTTGAAAAAAACGCTGATGCTGCTATTGTGCAGCTTTTTGGCGGGACATCTGCTGCTTATCTTCTCCTGGCACGAATTTTCGATCTTCCGGTACATTTATTCGCTTGGGGCGCTGTTCATAGGCATTTATTATTTTAAAACCTATGAGAGCAAAGGGCTGCGGATCAGCTTCATCCTCGTATCGCTCGTGTTCTGGGTGCTGCTGACCGTAGTATACGTGATGATCGGCAAAATTCCGATTCTTAATCTGGAACCGCCGGGCTTGAAGCTGGAGTAGTAAGAACGCGCAGGCGAATGCATTTTTTTTCCTTTATCCGCATAAGATGACTACAAGAGTTGCCGCTCTTGTAGTTTTTTTTGTTTCGGGTCATCACCTTTTCCGCAGGCGGCGAATACAATGGAGACATAAGGTGAATTCGTACGGCGGCGCCATTTTCGGTCAAGCGGCGGGCGGACGTTCGCGGCCGTGCGGAACATGCGAGGGAGGGGTAGAAATGAAATTTTATACGATCAAGCTACCGAAGTTTCTGGGCGGTGTCGTGAAAGCGATTTTGAACTCGTTCAGCAAAAGCTGAGCTTGTACAAAGGACATAGGCTCGCCGCCGGGCGTTCATTACGATGCCTGTGACCTAAGACGGATACATTCATACTTAGGGCGCCGTTACGTCTTTCGGCTGCCCATCTGAAACGTACCGACGAATTCGTGGAGCGGATGCATGCGGCCGGATTCTGATAACGGCCGGTCCTGGGGCGCGAAGGACCGGGCCGTCTGTCTTGGTTAAGCGAAAAAGCACCTGAACGGGTGCTTTTTGTCATCAATCGCCATGTTGGCGACCCATTGGCTCGGCTTGGGGGGGGTTGACAAAAAAGAAAAACAACCGCCGGGTGGCGGTCGCTTGTCTTGGGAAACCATAAGTTTGATTCACAGTTGGCTTGATGCAATATGGCATCTTGCAAGCGTTAGAATTACACGCGCTCAACAAGGCCGGATTTCAAAGCACGGGCGCTTACATAAACGCGCTTCGGCTTACCGTTTACCATGATGCGGACTTTTTGCACGTTAACGCCCCAGGTGCGTTTGTTTTTGTTGTTGGCGTGGGACACGTGGTTGCCTTGGCGCGGGCTTTTACCAGTAATCGTACATTTGCGGGACATGAGTTACACCTCCTGACACTTTCATACCGAACACATACCCCAATATATTATCATATGGATAACTGCGGCGTCAATCTACGCGAGTGGCGGTTTTGCATTTCTTTCTGATGTCGATTATAGTAAAATGGAAGGTAGTCGTAAGGTAGGACGGTTGCGAAATCATGCACCTGTTTTTTTGGCGGCGTAAGCTAATGCTTGCCGGCTCTGACAAGCTATTCGCCAAGCAGGGCGGTAATTTCGGAACAGTCAGCAAGTAACCCGGAGGAGGAACATGCCATGCCTATGCAAATCGACAGCGAACTCGGCAAAGTATTCGTATCGAACGAAGTGGTGGCGGTATTGGCAGGATCGGCCGCTCTCGATTGTTACGGACTGGTCGGCATGGCTTCGCGCAAACAGCTTAAAGACGGGATTGCGGAACTGCTCGGCCGCGAAAATCTGGGCCGGGGCATCGAAGTCCGGAGCGAACCGGACGGGGTGCATATCGAACTGCATATCATCGTCAGCTACGGAACCAAAATATCCGAAGTTGCGCACAACGTGCAGTCCAAAGTGAAATACGTATTGAACGAGGTCGTCGGATTAAAGATCGATTTCGTACATATAGTCGTCCAAGGCGTGCGAATCGCACGCTGAGACGGCGTTCGAATCGGCAGAATATCCGAGAGGAAGGGGTTTTTTTTTGAGTAAGCGCTTTAATTCACTGGATGGTTCCACTTTTACTAGCATGATTTATAAGGGCGCGGAAGCATTGCACGCGAACGTTGCGAATGTGAATGCTCTGAACGTATTTCCCGTGCCGGACGGAGACACGGGAACAAACATGAATATGACTTTGACCTCCGGTGTCGAAGAGCTCAAGAAAAAAACGTCTCCGCATATCGGCAAATCGGCCGAAGCGCTGTCTAAAGGGCTGCTTATGGGTGCCCGGGGCAATTCAGGAGTAATTTTGTCACAATTGTTCCGCGGATTCGCGAAAGCGGTACAGGACGCGGAAGACATTGATGTCCATAAATTTGCGGCTGCGCTCCAACAAGGCGTAGATACGGCATACAAAGCGGTAGTGAAGCCGGTAGAGGGAACGATTCTGACCGTCGCGCGCGAAGCGGCCAAACATGCCGTCGCCTCGGTTCGGCGCAGCTCCGATATCGGCGAGCTGATGAAGGAGGTTCTGGCCAAAGCGAAGGAAGCGCTGGCCCGGACGCCGGAGCAGCTTCCGGTATTGAAGCAGGTTGGCGTCGTTGATGCCGGCGGCCAAGGGCTGGTTCTTATCTATGAAGGTTTTGCAGCGGCGTTAAGCGGCGATATGCCGGTTGCGTCCCTCATTGCGGCGCCCGGTGCGGCGGCTGCCTTGCCTGGACATGGAACGGCCGAGCGGAGATCGGCCCAGGCCCATATGGCGACGGAGGACATCGAGTTCGGCTATTGCACCGAATTTATGATCCGTCTGGAGCCGGGCAAGACGCCCGGACTTGCGTTTGACGAGTTGTCGTTCCGCGGCGAGATGGAGAAGTTCGGGGATTCCGTTCTGGTCGTCTCCGACGACGATCTGGTCAAAGTGCATCTGCATGCCGAGCATCCCGGAGAAGTATTGACGCTTGCCCAGCGGTTCGGCGAGCTGGTCAAAATTAAAATTGACAATATGCGCGAGCAGCATACGCATATATTGGAAGAAGGCGCTGCTCCGGCCGCATCCCATCATGCGGCACCGGCGGCGAAGCCGGAGGCGTCCGGAAAACCGGCCAAGCCGTACGGCTTCGTAGCTGTGGCGGCCGGAGACGGCGTGGCCGCCATCCTGTCGAGTCTGGGAGCCGATGTCGTATTGTCCGGCGGACAAACGATGAACCCGAGCACCGAGGATATCGTCAGCGCGATCAAGCGTGTTCATGCCGAGACGGTGTTCGTGCTGCCGAACAATTCGAACATTGTGCTGGCCGCTCAGCAAGCCCGCGATTTGCTGGACCGGATTGTGATCGTCATTCCGACGAAGACGATTCCGCAGGGAATGGCGGCGCTGTTTGCCTTCCAGGCGGGGGCGACTGCGGAGCACAACACTTCCGTGATGGAGGAAGCGATCGCACGCGTTCATTCGGGACAAGTTACGTACGCCGTCCGTGATTCGCAAATCGACGGAATGGACATTCGGGCTGGAGATTATCTCGGCATTCATAACAACAAGATTGTCGCCTCGACGCCGGAGCTGCTCGCAACGTGCCGTCAACTGCTGGACAGCATGATGGCGGACGGCGGAGAAGTGGTTACGGTGTTGACAGGGGCGGATGCGGCGGAGCCGGTTACTAGCCAGCTTGCAGCACTCATTGAAGAGACGTATCCCGACGCCGAGCTCGAAGTGCATGCCGGCGGCCAGCCGCTGTATTATTATTTATTTTCGGTAGAATGATCATTATTCATTTATGAAGGGGTGCGCCGATGGGGAAAGTCCGAATAGTGACGGACAGTACGTCCGACATTCCGGAGTCGGTCCGGAAAGAATACGGCATTGAGATGGTGCCTCTAAAAGTACATTTCGGTACGGAAACGTATTATGATTCGATTACGATTCAATCCGACGAATTCTATAACAAGCTGACGTCCTCGCCTGCGCTGCCAACGACGTCTCAGCCGTCGCCGGTCGATTTTCTCGAAATCTACAAATCGTTGACGGAAGATCCCGAGACGGAAGTGATCTCGATTCATCTGTCCTCGGCGATGAGCGGCACGTATCAGTCGGCCGTACTGGCCAAGTCGCTGCTGGAGGATAAGCCGAATCTGACGATCGTCGATTCGAAGTCGGCCTCTTACGGAATCGGCCTTCTCGTAGTCGCAGCGGCGAAGGCGGCTCAGGAAGGCAAAAGCAAGGAAGACATTCTGGCGCTGATCGAGAAGATTCGCCGGGAACTGCGCATTTATTTTTTGGTCGGCACGCTCGATTATTTGCAGAAAGGCGGCCGGATCGGCAAAGCGGCGGCCATGTTCGGCTCGCTGTTGAACATTAAGCCGATATTGACGATCGACGACGACGGGGAAGTGAACTCGATCGATAAAGCCCGCGGGCACAAAAAAGCGATGGCGCGCATCGTCGAGCTGATGAAGACGGACTTCGGCGGCAAGGAGCTGCACTTGACCGTGGCCCATTCGCAATGCCGGGAGGCGGCTGAGGAGTTCAGCACGCTGCTGCAGGAGCATTTCCATATTTCCAAACTGACGTATACGGACATCGGTCCGGTCATCGGTACGTACACCGGTCCGGGTACGGTGGCTGCATTCGCCATCCCGGCGTCATGAGCACGGATCTTCATACGCTTCCCGTCCGCAGCGTAAAGGGCGTCTCTTTGGCCAAAGCCAAAGAGCTGGAAGAGCTCGGAATCGACTCGGTCGCCCACCTGCTGGAATATTTCCCGTTCCGGTACGAGGATTACCGGATTCGGGATCTCGCGGACGTCAAGGACGGGGAGAAAGTAACGATCGAGGGCAAGCTGTACAGCGAGCCAAGCGTGCAAATGTACGGGCGCAGTAAATCCCGCATGACCTGCAAGGTGTTCGTCGACCCGCTAATGATCCAAACCGTCTGGTTCAACCGGCATTTTCTAAAAGACAGGCTGCGGCCGGGTGCCCAGCTCCTGCTGACGGGGAAATGGGACAGCCGCAGGCTGCAGCTTACCGTCGCCGAGTGTGAGTTTCCGGGGGGAAGCTCGTCCCGGTCGGGGACGCTGCAGCCTGTTTATTCGATTACGGGGGCGCTTGCCCAAAGATGGATGCGCAAGACGATCCAGCAGGCGCTCGTCCAGTTCGGGGCTCTCGTCGCCGAGGCGCTGCCGAAGCAGTTGGTCGACAAATACGGCTTCATGCCGCGAAAGCAGGCGGTGTACCGGATTCACCATCCGGACGATGTGGAGGAAGGCAAGCAGGCCCGCAAACGGCTTGTGTACGAGGAACTGTTTTATTTCCAATTGAAGCTTCATGCGTTCCGTGCCATCCAGCGCCAAAAAGAAGACGGCGTCGCCCACGAGTTCGACAACGAGGACGTGCGGCAATTCGTCCGTGCGCTGCCGTTCAAGCTGACCGATTCGCAGAAAAAGGTGATCGCCGAAATTTTGCACGACTTGAAGGAGCCGTATTGTATGAACCGGCTGCTGCAGGGCGATGTCGGCGCAGGCAAAACCGTGGTGGCGGCGGCCGCCTTGTTTGCGACCGTAAAAGCCGGTTGCCAAGGTGCGCTTATGGTGCCGACGGAAATATTGGCCGAGCAGCACAAGCGGTCGCTGGAAAAGCTGTTCGAGCCTTACGGAATGACGATAGGGCTGCTTACGGGCAGCCTGACCGACCGGCAGCGGCGGGATGTGATCGCTTCGCTTCATATGGGGCTGATCGATGTGGTCGTCGGGACCCATGCGCTCATCCAGGACGATGTGTTGTTCCGGAAGCTCGGGCTTGTCGTAACGGACGAGCAGCACCGGTTCGGCGTCAACCAGCGGAGCATCCTGCGCCGCAAAGGAATGAACCCGGACGTGCTGACGATGACGGCTACGCCGATTCCGCGTACGCTCGCGATTACGGCGTTCGGCGATCTGGACGTATCCACGCTGCGCGAGCTTCCGAAAGGGCGCAAGCCGATCAAAACGTATGCGGTCGGACACGACAAGCTGGAGCGGGTCATCGGTTTTATCCGTAACGAAGTGAGCACGGGGCGTCAGGCGTACGTGATATGTCCGCTGATCGAGGAATCGGAGAAACTGGACGTGCAAAATGCGATCGACGTGCACGCCCAGATGTCGCACGCATTTCCGGAGTTCCGGGTAGGGCTGCTGCACGGGCGGATGACGACCCAGGAAAAAGACGAGGTTATGCGCCAGTTCAAGGAGAATCAGGTACAGGTGCTCGTCTCGACGACTGTCATCGAGGTCGGCGTCGACGTGCCGAATGCGACGGTGATGGTCATTTACGACGCGGTCCGGTTCGGCTTGTCCCAGCTACACCAGCTGCGCGGCCGTGTCGGCCGGGGGGAGCATCAGTCGCACTGCATTTTGATCGCCGACCCGAAAAACGAAACGGCGAAGGAGCGCATGCGCGTCATGACCGAGACGAACGACGGCTTCGAGATCGCCCGCCGCGATTTGGAGCTGCGCGGTCCCGGCGACTTTTTCGGCACGAAGCAGAGCGGCCTGCCCGAGTTCAAGCTTGCGGATATGATGAGCGATTTTGAAATTATGGAGATGGCCCGCGACGACGCGGCCGAGCTGGTCGCCCAGCCGGATTTCTGGACGTCGGCGGAGATGCTGCCGCTGCGCGAATTTTTGCAGAGAGAGCATATTCTGGACGGAGAGCGGCTGGACTGAGTTGGTTAGTTGGTTGGGCGAAGATTGTGGTTATCGTTTGGTTTGGAAGCGCCGGCTTGCCGGCTGCCGCGTTAGGAAAGCGAACCTCCATCCGTTATCGGCTGGAGTGCGCTGCTTGGTATGGACATGGGACAAACGATGAGTTTAGTCCGATGGATCTGCCAAGCCGGTGCGCTCGGCAAACGGGTTGGAGGTTTTTTCGAGAGAGCTGGAATGTATAAGTTCTTCACCGTGCTTAAGCGGGTAAAGGGAGGCTGTCGATTCAATGTGGACAACCAAGTGGAAAGGGAAAAGATTACCTTCTGGCGAGTTTTGTCTGGAATCCCCTACCTTACAATCCTATTCAATCAAGGGATTCCGGACAACCTGTTTGAGCAGAAGAAGGTAACTTTTCACTTGGAGCGGCCCTACTAACACTTCTACACAATGAATCGACAGCCTCTAAAGGGCCCTTACTTGTCGAGTCAGCCAGTGTCGCAAGCTGCTCTACCGTGATGACCGCTGTCCTGTACGGAATGGGGGGAGACGCCCGAACGCATGAAGCAGGCGCGCTTGACGGAGGCTGCGGGAACCGTAACATTCCGGTCCCTGGTCCCGAGTGAAGGTGAAGCCGATAGTTGTTCCCCGGGCAGGCAAAACGACGGCCTATCCGGCATACAATTAGAGACGACCACTTCGGGAGGTGTCCGGCGTTGAGCTATCAAAAGTATGGAATTCCGCGCGAGCTGGTGGAGAGGGTCCGGAAAAAGCTGAAGCATCCGGAGACGAAGGACCGGGTCCGAGCGATTATGGACGGGGTGACGAAGGGGGACTTGCAGGACCGCTCCAAAGTTAAGACGCTGCTCAGCAAGACGGCCAAGGCGCTGGGCGAGCCGATCTCGGACGGTTTGGCCAAACAGATCGTACAGATGGTTCTGGATCTGAAAATCGATCCGAACAATACGTTTCATTTGATTAAGCTGTGGGGGATGTTCCGGTAGGCTGCCATCCCCTTTGCTTCCCTTATCGGGCGAACCGTTGCCGCTGTCGCCTCTTAATAATCCAGAAGACGTCCATGATCATGCCATTGACCGTACATTTTATTTGCTTTTGTGTGCGTAATGAATTTGTCTAAACGACTCCTAAATAATTCCGGCTGATTTTTATAGCTCTGGATCGTGTCGATCCGAATTCGTTTATAAAGAGCAGGAAATGCCAAAAAATTCTCGTATACTTGCCTTTCCTCTTGCAGTCTTTGCTCGATAACCGTATCTATTTTAAAAGAATCGGGGTCCATATCAGGAAGCACCTTTCTTCCTTCGTCTCTCATGAACCCCAACTTTTCGAGGCGGCGGACACGTTCTTTATTCAATTCCGTCCATGAGCTTTTTTTGCTTCTGGGAGACAGTCTTTGCGCCAGCTCCGTCTCGGATATTTTCTTTTTGACCCCATCGATCCAGCCAAAGCATAAAGCTTCTTCGACCGCGTCCAAATATAGCAGCGCATCCGGGTTTGGCGTCATGCTCACGACTACCCAGCAAAAGGTTTCCGTTTTACCCTTTTCCTGCAGCCAGCCCCTCAAGCCTTCTCTTGATGTTACTTTAATCAGATGTTCGATATCCATAAATAAATACGTTCTCCTTCCCGGGTATGGAGAGTCATTTCAATTGATTGCGGCGTCTAGCCCCAAGTCGATGTCGTAGCTAGGAGCAAGAGGATGTAGGGGCACCTATCTTCATAATAGCAATGATGACTTATCAAAGTCACGTTAGCAGCCATCGCCTGTTACCGTTAGAAGACCTCCGGCGCGTGTGAAGTCCGACGTTAGGGGCATTCTCCCGGAGCCGGTCGCTGACGTAACGGCACCGATATCCTATAGGTTCATCAGCCTGACGAACGCTGTTCCTACACCGGAACGGCGTTTTTTCGTTGTGCAAACCCAGCCGCGCGGCTTGCCTCCCACCTAAAAAAAACACAAGTCCAATCAAAGGGACTCCATTGTTGGCGAACCGCTCCCGCTCTATGATTAAAGAGAACAAGCGCTTACAAATCTAGGCTTGCACTACGATAACAGACGGTTGGGGGGAGCGGAATGGCGGCTGCAATACAACCCGAGGCCAAGAAGGCGATCAAGTCTTCGCCCCGCGGAAGATGGCTGGATTACATGTGGAAATACCGGGCGCTGTACTTCATCTCGATACCGGGGATCGTTTACTTTTTCATATTCAAATACGTTCCTTTGTTCGGCTCGGTGATCGCGTTTCAGGATTACAACATTTTCAAAGGATTTACGGGCAGCGAGTGGGTCGGGCTCAAACATTTTAAAACGATGTTCGAGCATTACGATTTCCTCCGCATCTTGAACAATACGATTTTGCTGGGGCTGTACGATCTGTTCATCGCATTTCCGGCCCCGATCGTCCTGGCGCTGCTGCTCAACGAGCTGAGACTCGTGTTGTACAAGCGGGTGCTGCAAACGGTCGTGTATATGCCGCACTTTTTGTCCTGGGTCATTATAAGCGGGATCGCGATCGGCATCTTGTCTCCCTCGACCGGCATCTTGAACAAAGCGCTGTCGCTGTTCGGCATCGATCCGATTTACTTCCTGGGCGAAAATTCGTATATCCGCACGATCTTGATCGGCTCGGGCATATGGCGCGATACCGGCTACGGGACGATCATTTATTTGGCCGCACTGGCGGGTATCAATCCCGATCTGTACGAAGCGGCCGAAGTGGACGGCGCGAGCCGGTGGAGGCAGACGCTGTCGATTACGCTGCCGTCGCTGCTGCCGACGATTATGATTTTGTTTTTGCTTCATATCGGCAAGTTTCTCGATCTCGGCTTCGAGCGTGTGTACGTGTTCCTCAATCCACTTAATACGGAGAACGGCGAAATACTCGATACGTACATTTACAAGGTCGGCCTGTTGTCCCAGCAATACAGCTACACGACGGCGGTCGGTTTGTTCAAATCGCTGGTCGGGCTTATGCTGATCGTCATTGGCAATGTGTTCAGCAAAAAAACGACGGGTGAAAGTCTTTACTAAGGGGTGAGAAACTTGAGAAAATATAGCCGAGGACAAAATATGTTCAACGCGTTCAACGTCGTGCTTCTCACCGTCATCGCCCTGACGATGCTGCTGCCGTTTCTGAACGTGATCGCGCAATCGTTCAGCAGCTCGGAAGCTATTATTAACAACCAGGTCGGCTTGTGGCCGGTAGACTTTACCTGGATCAACTACCAGTACGTGTTCAGCGACGCCTCGATCTGGCGGTCGTTCGGAGTTACCGTATACATTACAGTGTTCGGCACGCTGATCAATCTGCTTGCAACCGCGTCGCTCGCTTACCCGGTTTCCCGTCAGGAATACGTCGGGCGCCAAGCCGTCGTTATGTTCGTGCTTATTACGATGGTATTTACGGCTCCGCTTATTCCGAACTTTATATTGATGAAAAATTTGCATCTGGTCAATTCGTTGTGGGTACTCCTGATTCCCGGGGCAATCAGCGCGTTTAACTTTTTCGTCATGCGGTCGTTTTTCATGCAAATTCCGGCGGAGCTGATCGATTCGTCCCGAATCGACGGATGCGGCGAGCTGCGGATTATTTCCAGCATCGTGCTGCCGTTGTCCAAGCCGGTAATGGCTTCGCTGGGTATCTTTTATGCGGTCAACCATTGGAATACGTATATGAGCGCGCTGTATTACATCAACAAGCCGGCGTTGTGGCCGTTGCAGGTGAAGCTGAAGAAGCTGTTCGAGACGGACGATATCAGCATCGACCCGTCGTCCCAGGTGTTCAGCTCGCTCGCCCACACTTCGCCGGAAGGCATCAAAATGGCCGTCATCATGATCGCCACGGTTCCGATTATTCTCATCTATCCGTTTCTGCAGCGCCATTTCGTCAAAGGCATGATGGTCGGTTCGGTCAAATCGTAGGGCGCATGCGTCTTCGTCCGGGCCGGTCTGCGGAGAACGGAACATGTCGCGGTTCAGACGGCGGGTGAGGCTTCGGACCGGAAGTAACGTCAATCCAATCGAAGCGAAGCAAACGAAACGGGCCGGCCCTACGCCGCCGTCCTCCTTTACAGACGGGAGAACGATGTTGGAGCGCGAGCCGTTGGTTTGCCCGCAAAAGGGGCGTTCACCATGTACAGCATTCTGATCGTCGACGACGAGCCGATAATTCGCAAAGGGCTCGAGAAAATGATCCGGCAGACGGAGTCGCTGGACTGTTCCGTCCGCATGGCCGAAAACGGGGAGGAAGCGCTTGCCCGAATCCGCGAGGAACGACCGGATTTTGTATTCACGGACATTCGCATGCCGCGGATGGACGGGCTGGAGCTGTGCCGGAGGCTGGCCGAGGAGGAGCCGGACGTTCAGGTCGTCGTCATATCCGGCTACGGCGACTTCGAATACGCGCAGAAGTGTGTCTCGTACGGAGTTAAGCAATATTTGCTGAAGCCGGTCGGCGTCCAGGATATGCGGGATACGCTGGCTAAGCTGACGAACGCGCTGGGCCGGAAGCAGTCGCCGTATTATTTGTCGGTAGCCCGGCTGGACGAATGGGTGGAGCAGATGGAGGTCGCGGTCTGGAGTCTTCATAGCGAAGAGCTGGAACGGCTGCTGGAACGGCTGGAGTGCGATTACGATTTTGCCCAATTGACGGTAAGCCGGCAAAACGAGGCGCTGCAGGAGCTGTACGCGCTGCTTGTGAAGAAGCTGGCACACCGCGACGTCGTGCCGCACGACAAAGAGCTGCGGCTGGAGGGCGTCGCCACGAGCGCCGAGTCGTTCGGACGGCTGGCCGAGGCGGTTCGCAAAATCGCCGCCGATTTGAAGGCGAAGCGCAAAGGCAAGGCGAAAAATCCGGTGGAGGCGGCGAAGGCGTTTATCGACGAGCATTTGTCCAAGGAGGTGTCGCTGGAGGAAGTGGCGGACGTGCTGGGGCTGAATCCATCATATTTCAGCCAGCTGTTTAAGCAGACGACGGACGAAACGTTCGTCCAGTACCGGACCCGCCGGAGGATGGACAAAGCCAAGAAGCTGCTGGAGCAGCCGCACTACCGGATTACGGATATTTCCTACGAGGTCGGTTACGCCGATCATCCGCATTTTACGAAAATGTTCAAGAAGCATACGGGTTATTCGCCGTCCGAATACCGCAGCAGGCTCGGGATCGAATGATGAAGAAACGTCTGTCGAGACAGCTTTTCGTCTATTTCCTGGTCGTCATCGTCATGTCGCTTACTACGGTTGGGATTTTCTCGTACACGCAGTCGTCGCGGGCGCTTGACCGCCAGTCGGAGCGGTACATTTCCCAGATCATTACAAGCGCCGCTTATCAAACCGACATTTACTTGAGAACGTATGAGCGGGCAAGCCAGTCGCTGCTCACCAGCATGGATTTGAAGCGCTTTCTCGATATCAATCCGAACGACAGCTACGAGTACTACCAATACTACAATGCGCTGCAAAAGGAACTGTTTCCGACGGTGTTCATTCTCCATCCGCAAACGCATCTGATTTATTTGATCGGAGAGCACGGACGCGCCGTCGCGGACGACAATTCGACCCAGCTGTATACGCCGAACTTCCGGCCTGCGGAGCAGTACGCGATGCTGCTCGAGCGGACGCCGGAGAACGGGGCGATTGCGATGTTCAAGTCGAGCATCAAGCCGGACCAGGCGGACCGGATCATTACGATGGCCCGGAGGGTGCGGGGAGTCTCGTCGTATACGCCGAACGGCGTGCTGGCGATTGAGTTCAAGGAGCAGGATCTCGCGCAAATGTGGAAGCCTCTCGATATCGGGGAGCGCGGCTTTTTCTTCATCGTCGACGAACAGGGTGGTTTGATCTACCGGCCGGCGGATTCCGAATATGCGGGCATTTCGAGCGGAAGTTTGCTTCACAAAGTGACGGAGACCGGCAACGGCAGCTTTCTGGAGAAGCTGAACGGGGAAAACCGGCTGTTCGTCACCCGCAAATCGGACTATTCCAACTGGACGATCGCGATATCCGTGCCCGTGCAGGAGCTGCGCGGCCCGGTATCCGCCATCCGCTCGACAACGCTTGTCGTCGGGCTGCTGACGCTGGTGGCGGCGATCTTCGCCGCGCTCCGGTTCGGCCGCTCGATCGTGAAGCCGATTCAGGTGCTCAAGAACGGCATGCGCCAGACGGAGAAAGGCAATTGGGCCCATATTCACGTTCCCGAGCGGCAGGACGAGATCGGCAGCCTGATTGTGACGTACAACCGGATGGTGACCCGTCTGTCGGAGCTCGTCGAGGAAGTGTACGCAGCCGAGCTGAAGCAGCAGGGGACGCTGCTGGATTTGCAGGAAACCCGGCTGGAGCGGCACAGGGCGGAGTTTCAGGCGCTGCAAATGCAGATTAACCCGCATTTTTTGTACAACACGCTGGAGACGATCAAATGTTACGCCGTCGTCCAGGATTCCGCGGAAATTACCGAAATGGTGGAGGCGATGGCCTTCATGCTGCGGTATTCGATCCAGACGAATCTGGAGGAAATTACGATGGCCAACGAGCTGAAGCATGTGCTCAGCTATATGACGGTACTGCGGCACCGGCACGGGCGCGACTTCGACATCGACGTCGCGGTTCCTCCCGAGCTGCTGCTGGAGAAGATGGTACGGCTGACGCTGCAGCCGATCGTGGAAAATATTTTTCAGCATGCGTTCCCGGACGGGATCGAGGACCGGCACTACATCCGGATCGACGCGCGGCGCGAGGACGACCGGTTTCTCGTGATCGTCGAAGATAACGGGGCCGGCATGAGCCCGGAGAAGCTGGAGGCGCTGCGGGAGAAGCTGAAGCAAAACCGGCTGGCCGAACCGGACACCGGCTCGATCTATCATCGCGGAGGCATCGGTCTGATGAACGTGCACCGGCGCATCCAGCTCGTATTCGGCGAACAGTACGGCATGTCGGTCGGCAGCGAGCGCGGCAAGGGAACGCGCATTACGCTAACGATGCCGGGCATACGCAACAAGCTCAGCATAGCGGCGGACTGAACGGACAGAGGCTGACATTCAAAAACTGGCATTCTGCCCAAAAAACAAAAATCATGAGGAGGACGAAACAATGAATACGATCGATCTGACGGGGAAAGTCGCTTTAGTAACGGGTTCCAGCTCGGGTATCGGACGCGCGGTTGCGATCCGGCTGGCGGCCAGCGGAGCGAAGGTGGCGGTTAATTATTTGAAAAATGCGGGCGACGGCGAGGAGACGGTCCGGACGATCCGCGCGGCTGGAGGGACGGCGGAGCTGTTCCAGGCCGACGTCTCGAAGCTGGATCAGATCGATACGCTCGTGCGCGCCGTCGAGGCCGCCTTCGGCACCGGAATCGATATCCTTGTGAACAATGCCGGTCATCTGGTGCAGCGTTGCTCCAACGCGGATATGACGGAGGAGCTGTACGATACGATCATGGATGTAAACCTGAAAAGCACCGTGTTCGTGACGAAAACGGCGCTGCCGGGCATGAAGGCCAAGGGCGGGGGCGCTATCGTCAACCTGTCCTCGCTGGCGGGGCATGACGGGGGCGGGCCGGGCGCGAGCGTGTATGCGGCGAGCAAGGGCGCGATCGTCTCTTATTCCAAAGGGCTTGCCAAAGAGCTGGCAGCCAGCGGCATCCGGGTTAATGCCGTTTCCCCGGGCTTTATCGGCCAGACGGCGTTCCATGCGACGTTCACCTCCGAGGAAGGGCGCAAAGCGACGGTCGGGCGCGTTCCGCTTGGACGGGAAGGCACTCCGGACGACGTGGCCGGGGCGGTTCTGTTCCTCGTCTCCGATCTGGCTTCCTACCTGACCGGAGAAACTGTCGAAGTAAACGGAGGCATGTTCATGCGATGAAGACGACACGAATCCGGGAAAAGGTGCGAGGGAGCATATGGGGTCAGCCGGCCTGCGAACTGCTGCGCCGCGAGCTGGATTCGCTGCCGGAGCAGGCGCTGGCGATCCCTCATGAGCCGGGCGGGTGGTGGCACCAATACGTGTGCCCGGAGCATCATACCGAGCTGCTATTCGATCCGGCCGAGGCGGATGCGCTGTCGTACGTTTGCCCTCACGGCTGCCGGCTGTCGGGCGAGCCTTACCGCGGCGCCTGGCTCGTGTTCAAGCACCAGGCGCTGGCACGGTATGCGCTTCAGGCAGCGTCTGTTTATGCGGGAACCGGCGATGAGGCATATGCCGCGCTCGGCCGGAAGCTGATTGCCGGTTATGCCGCGCAGTTTCCGCATTATCCGGTCCATCCGGACGCCCAGCCCTGGATGCTGAAAGGGCGAGCCTTTCATCAGGCGCTGACGGAGGCGATCTGGGCGACGACGCTAATCCGGGGGTATTTGCTGCTGCGCGACGAGGGTGCTGCCGATTGGGAAGAAGCGGATGCTGCGGCGATGGAGACGTTTCTCGGCTTGCTGGAAAGCAGTATGGAGCAGTACCGGCACGTCTTGATTCATGAAAAGCGCAATCCGGAAAATAACTACACGGCTTGGCTAAACGCGGCGCTAGCCTGCGTATATGCCGCCCGCGGCGAGAAGGAAAAGCTGCTGGCGCTCGTTGACGGCGAAGGCGGACTGCTCCATCATCTGACGATCGGCGTAAAGCCGGATCAGTTCGAATTCGAGGGCAGCACGTATTACCACATTTTTGTACTGCGGGCGTATTTCATTACAGCGGAGATGGCGGAACGGCTTGGCGTCGATTTGTACGCGGTCCGGGGAGCGGACGGTCAGTGCTTCGAAGGGATGCTGGACGTGCTAGCCGGGCTGGCGAACGATCTCGGCGAGCTGCCTGCGCTGCACGACGGCCCTTACGCGCGGGTGCCCTACGCCCGGGAGATCGCCGAAGTATTCGAGACCGGGCTGACCCGGTACGGGCATGCCCGGTATACGCCGATTCTTGCCGAAGCTTACAGACAGCTGTACGGCGGGCCGGTGCGGACCGGACTGGAGGCCGTGGTGTACGGAACGGGCGATTGGACGCCGACGCCTTATCGTATGGATCAGGGAGCGGTGGATGGCTTGGAAGGAGGAGCCCGCGCCCGCTCCGGGATTCCGCCGGCTGACGACTATAATCAGCGCCGTTCGCTGCTGCTTGCCGACTCGGGTTTCGTCGTGCTGCGCCGTCCGGGGAGCAAGCTGTCCCTTCTGGCCGATTTCGGTCCGCACGGCGGCTCGCACGGCCATTACGACAAGCTGCACGTATCGCTTATGCACAAGAGCGGCGCCGTCGCCCCGGATATGGGAGTGGTGCCGTACGGCTCGCCATTGCGGAAAGGCTGGTATGCGGAAACGGCGAGCCATAACACGGTGTCGATCGGCGGACAGTCGCAAGCGCCGCATGAAGGCGAATGCGTCGGATTTGAAGAGGGGGCGGACAGGGCTTACGTCTGGCTCCGCTCGGATCAGGCTTACGCGGGTACGGTGCTCGACCGTCATCTGCTGCTGACCGGGGAATGGCTGCTCGACTGGTTCGAGGTACAGACCGGGGAAGAGGCGGAGATCGACTGGTGGATGCACGGAATCGGAGTTATGGCGCCCGCCGGTTCTCCGGAAGCGTGGGCGGACGGCATCGATACAGGCGCTGAGGGTGTGGTATTGGGCGCCGGCGGCGGTTACTCTTACATTCGGGAGGTACGCAGCCATAAGCCGGTCCTGCCCGGACAAGATACCTGCTTATGGCGGATGACGGTGGAAGGAACGGAGGAGCAGGTGACGGCGGCGATGGTGCTGTTTCCCGGCTCCGAGGCTAAGTTGATTCGCACGCCGGGCGTATCCGTCGATCCGAGCAGGCCGGGGGCAGGTCTGCTTCATCGGCAGCGCGGGCGCTCGGCCAGGTTCATCGCGGTGTACCGGGACGGTGCAGAGCCGTTGTCGCTTCATTTCCGCGAAGGAACGGCTGGAGGTGCCGCGCTGGATATCGCCGACGGTAACGGTGTGCGGAGGACCGTTCATTTTACGAAGCAGGCAGGTTTACGTTTGGCAGAGCCAACCCGAGGAGCGTGATCCGGAAATGACGAAGCTGTACGAGCCGAACAGCGGCATATTAACCGTCCTGTATGAACCGAACGAGCGGACGATACTGCTGGAAAATCCGCCGCGCTTCACCTGGATGCCGGCGGCGGAGTCCGACGACCGGTACGTGCTGCAGCTGTCGTCTTCGCCGGGCTTCGAGGCGGAGCGAACGGACGTATACGAGCCCGTTCCATATAACTACTTCACCCCCGATCGGCCGCTTGCCCCGGGTACCTACTACTGGCGTTACGCCCTGCTGATCGGGGAGGAGACGGCGGACGGCTGTGCCGCCGGGATCGGCGCTGCGGCGAATACGGGTGCCGGGCGGCGGACGGAATGGAGCCGGGTCCGTTCGTTTGAAGTGCCGGCAGGGCTGCCGGAGACGCCGCTGCCGGGACGCGGCACCCGTTACCCTGCGGCGGGCGGGGGGCACCCCCGCTTGTGGCTGCAAGCCGATTCGCTTGCGCCGTTCCGCGATGCGGTGCGAAAAGACGAGTCCGCGTACGGCTGGGGCGAGTTTATGGAGAAATCGGTACTCCCCTGGACGAACCGGCCGCTCATCCCGGAGCCTGCACCATATCCGGACAACAAGCGGGTGGCCCATCTATGGCGCCGGATGTACATCGATTGCCAGGAGTGCTTGTATGCGGTCCGTCACTTAAGCGTCGCCGGCATCGTGCTCGAAGATCGCGAACGGATCGGACAGGCGAAGCGGTGGCTGCTGCATGTGGCGTCTTGGAATACGGAGGGAGCGACGAGCCGGGACTATAACGACGAAGCGGCTTTCCGCACCGCCGGCGCGCTTGCCTGGGGCTACGACTGGCTGCACGGGGAGCTGAACGAGGCGGAGCGGGCGGCAGTGCGCCGCAGCTTGTTCCGCCGTACCGAGCAGGTCGCCTACCACGTGATCGAGCGGTCGAAAATTCATCAGGTGCCGTACGACAGCCATGCCGTCCGCTCGCTGTCGTCGGTGCTGGTTCCTTGCTGCATGGCGCTGCTAGGGGAAGAGCCGAAGGCCGAGCAGTGGCTCGACTACGCGATCGAATATTTCGCCTGCCTGTATTCGCCTTGGGGCGGCGCGGACGGAGGCTGGGCCGAGGGGCCGATGTACTGGACGACCGGCATGGCGTTCGTCACCGAAGCGATGAATCTGCTGCGGTCTTACACCGGAATCGATTTGTACCGCCGGCCCTTTTTCCGGCGAACCGGAGATTTTCCGCTGTATGTGTTTCCGCCGGACGTAAGGCGCGCCAGCTTCGCGGATCAGTCTACGCTCGGCGACCCGCCCAGCCTGAAGACGGGGTTTAATGTCCGCCAGTTTGCCGGAGTCACGGGGGACGGACGCTACCAATGGTATTATGAGCAAGTAAAACGTCTTAATCCTGATGCGGACAGTAAATTTTACAATTACGGCTGGTGGGATTTCCGTTTCGACGAGATGACGTATCTTCACGATTATCCGCTTGTCGAGCCTGTGGCGCCTGCCGGCATTGAAGCGGTCAAATGGTTCAAGGACGTCGGCTGGGTGGCGATGCACCGCCGTATGGACGATCCGCAGGAGCATATCATGCTGCTGACGAAGAGCAGCCGCTACGGCTCGATCAGCCACAGCCACGGCGATCAGAACGCTTTTCTGCTGCATGCGTTCGGCGAACCGCTGGCGATCGAGAGCGGGCATTACGTCGCCTTCGGCAGCACGATGCACCTTCAATGGCGCAGACAGACCCGCTCCAAAAACGTCATCCTGATCGACGGGCAGGGCCAATATGCGGGACCCGATAAGGTGCTGAACATGGCGGCCTCCGGAACGGTGCTCGAAGTGTGCGATACCGGAGACTGCAGCTTCGTCCGATCCGATGCGACCGCCGCTTACAAGCAGCTGGTGCCGTATTTAAAATCGTATGTCCGTGAAATTTATTTCGTAGGGCAGTCGTATTTCGTGATTGTCGATCACGTCGATCTGGAGCAGCCGGCTTCCGTCGATTGGCTGTTCCACACGCTGCATCCGATGACGATCAAAGGCCAGTCGTTCCGGGTTAACGGAGAACAGGCGGAGCTTGCCGGCCGGTTTGTCTATTGCTCGTCGGGAGAGCTGAAGCTGTCGCAGCATAACGCGTTCACGGACGTTGACCCGGCGGAGATCGAAGGGCTGCCGCTTCACTGGCATTTGACGGCCTCGACCCGGAAGGCGTCCAGCCACCGCATTGCCGCGCTGCTCGTCCCGATGAAGAAGGGGGACGCCAAATACGTCTCGTTTTTTATGGACGATCAGGATCACGGGGTTCACTTGTATTTCACGGAGGACGGCAGGACGCAGCGTATTGAAATCGCCAAATCGTATTAGGCGTGACGGGTAAATCTGAAAAAATGACAAACCGACATAAAGCCACTCCATTGTTGAAATCCGCATCCGGCGATAAGATAGGGCTAGAACTACGATAAAGCGTTTTCAATATAGCGAAAAGGGAAGAGGGGTATCATGAACAAATGGTTTAAAGTGAGCTTGGTGAGCACGCTTGCCCTTGGCACCTTAGTCGGCTGCGGTACGAAAGAGGACGGGAATTCCGGCAAGGACGGCCAGGCAGCCGGCCCGGGAGAAAAGACGAAGTTTTCGATCGCGCTGCGGACGCTGGCTTTTAACTATGTGGAGAAGTCCCCGAATCTGAACGAAGACAAGTGGGTCAAGCGGCTGGAAGAAAAAACGAATACCGATCTGAACATCGTGCTCGTGCCGCATAAGGAATATGAGCAGAAGATGGTGCAAATGTTCGCCACCGGCGACGTTGCGGACGTGATGCAGGGCAGCGGAGGCGTCAACGGCAAAGAAATGGCCGGCTCGGTGCAGGCGGGCGTCTTTATGCCGCTGGACGACCTGCTGAAGAAGCACGGGCAAAATCTGCTGAAGAAAATTCCGAAGGACGCTTGGGATCAAGTGTCGTATCAGGGCAAAATTTACGCGATTCCGGAATATTTGTCCAATCCTTCGCGGAGAGCGACCTGGGTTCGCCAAGATTTGCTCGATAAAGCCGGGCTGAAGGCGCCGAAGACAGTGGAGGAAACGCTCGATATGCTGCGTGCGTTCAAGAAGCTGGGCGTCGAGAATCCGTATATGGGCCGTCAAGATTTCAAATACGCCGATACGTTTTTTGGAGCGTATGATGTGTATCCGTATTTGTCGATGTTCGAGAAGCAGGGCGACCAGGTCGTTCCGAAGTTTTTCGACTCGGACAATATGCAGAAGGCGCTCGGCGTCTACAAGACGATGTACGATGAGGGCTTGATTAACAAGGAGTTCGCGACGATCAACCCGACGACGTTCAAAAACACAATCCTGGCCGGTAAAGCGGGCATGTGGACGATGAATGCCAACGAGCTGCTGCAATGGGAAGCGCAATTGAAGGCGAGCGTTCCCGAGGCGAAGCTGGAAATTATCCCTTCCCCGACCGGAACTGACGGCAAGGGCGGCCATTATTTGTACGGATCGGTCACCCGCTCGTATTTTATCAAAAAAGATGTGAAAAACGCCGAAGGCATCGTGAAGTTTTTCGACTGGATGATCTCGGACGAGGCGGAGAAGTTTTTCACGTTTGGCGTTGAAGGCGAGACGTACAAGACGGAGAACGGCAAAATCGTCTATACGTCGCCGACCGATCCGACGGCTGTCGACGAAGAGCGGTACAGACAGGCGTTTCTGTGGATGGTTCAGGATACGACGTACAACAAAGGCTCGCTGGAGCTGACGCCCGAAGGCAAAAAGCTGATTCAGATTTACGATACGGTTCTCGCCAAGGAAGGGCGCGACGGCATCACATTCGAACCGCGTCTGGAGTCGCTTACGAAAAATCCGGACGTTTCGCCTAATTCCGACACCGCGCCACCGCTTCTGCTCACCCACATGGTCAAAATGGTGTACGGCAAAGAGCCGATCTCCGACTGGCCGAAGGTAATCGAGGAGTGGAAATCGAAGGGCGGCAACGAGGTTATCAAGGAAGCGACCGACAAGTTCAACAAAAAAGAAGGAATCACGATGCCGCGGCGGTAAGGCCGGACGCGGGCGCGGCTTTCTTCGGAAGGGATGTCCCCAAAGTCATTAATCGTTTTTTTGAGCCTCATCCAGAACCGATTCCCTCAAGAAAAAGGACCTCAGTCTCCACCTTACGTGGAATTTGGGGTCCTTTTGCTCGGATATTGGGACGCCTCTGTCACGCGGACACTTTTGGCCCCCCTCTTTTCCGTGCATAGATCGATGTATATTTACCGTGGTGAAGGGGAAAAGGATTCCCTTTACTGATCGGGTCAGCGAAAAGGGTGCATCTCCCATCAGTTGGTGGAAATAAGGGGTGCAAACCGCTTCTATTCGTTTCCGTTTGTCGAAAAGGCCGAAAATAGAAGGTGCCAAAGAGACTGTCGATTCATTGTGTAGAAATGTTAGCAAGACCGTTCCAAGTGAAAAGTTACCTTCTTCTGCTCAAACAGGTTGTCCGGAATCCCTTGATTGAATAAGGATTGTAAGGTAGGGGATTCCAGACAAAACTCGCCAGAAGGTAATCTTTTCCCTTTCCACTTGGTTGTCCACAATGAATCGACAGCCTCGCCAAAGACTCCTATTTTGTTCCGGGCTCACACGCGTAGACGGTTTTTCCTGCCGCTATTTTTAGGAAGATCCTGTTTCCGGGGTTACTACGCAGGGTCCTGAGTAGCAGCCTTCTGGGCAGGAACGGGTTTTTGCTGCCGGCTACGGGAGGCGATTCGCTCCACCCGGGGCCTCGGCCTGGGCCGGCCCTAATCGTCGATGGTGAGCCTGCGTATACATTCGGGACTGTCGTTTCTGACATTGCCGACGCCGGCGGCGACCGGGTAGGCCGTCATCTGCTCGGCCGGATAAGGCCGCAGCAGACCGAGCAGCAGGGACGTTTGGCGCATGCTGCGGTCCAGCCAGATTGCCTCCTGCTCCGGCGGGACGATGACCGGCATCCGGTCGTGAATGTCCGCCATCAGCCGGTTGGGGGTCGTCGTAATGACCGTGCATGTGCTGACTTTGCGTCCGTCCGGGGTTGTCCACGACTCGTACAGGCCGGCCATCGAGAAGAGCGATTCGTCCTTCATCGTAATGCGCATCGGCTGTTTGCCGCCGTCCTGCTTTTTTTTCCACTCGTAAAAGCCGTCCGCCGGGATAAGGCACCGTCTGCGCTCGAAGGCGGTCCGGTAAGCCGGCTTCTCCGCTACGGTTTCGGCGCGGGCGTTGATCATTTTGAACCCTGCCGCTTCGTCCTTCGACCATTCCGGCACGAGCCCCCATTTCAATTCCCCGATCCGGTTGCTCGCCCCGTCGTTAATAACGGCAACCACCATTTGGCCCGGGGCTACGTTATATTTCGGACGGTGGTACAGCGGGAAAAACGGATCGATCTGATACCGCATCAGCAGTTCCTCAAGCGTGACCGTAATTGTGTATCTGCCGCACATGGATAGTCCTCCTTACGGGAAAGTTTGTTCGCATCTATGACGAATCCGGGAATGTTACTTGGGGGATTCTCCCATCATTCAATAATCCAGTTGCATCAAACGAACGAGTGGAACAAGGGAACCGATGCGGCGTTCGGATTTTGGCGAAAGGGGTTACGCTCTAGCTTGACGGATGAAAACGGCATGAAAGCGCGAATTTCGGTATATCAGGCCCCCCTTTACGTAGGGCCTTTATCGTAGAAAAGGCTTGTGGAGCTGCTGCTCTTACCTCCATTGTACGCTTTTCAAACCGCATCTTCCAGTTAGCCTCCCGTATGCCGGGAGCGGCCGGAGCCGGACGAAGTTGGCGCGCATCAAAATTTTCCCTCTTGAAACAGGAATATATGTTCGCTTATTGTATATACTAGTAAGGGAACGTTTGTTCTTATTTGTGAGGCTGGAAGTATACGATTTTAGCCGAGTTGAACGGTTACCGCTTGCAAGAAAGCTCCCACTTGTGCAGAGTTCGTCGTAGAGAAGGCTTCGCTTAGTCACATAGTCGCTTAGTCGGCTTAGAAGCTTTTCTAAAAAAGGGGATGTTCGAATGGGTGAAGGTGGGACGATGCACATGCCGGACGGAATCAAGCGGACCCCGCTGGAGACGCAGGAAGAGCTGCAATGGGTGCTCGATTACATGCTGCTGCCGGTCGTGCTCGATGTGCTGGAGCGCGATATCCGGACGCTCGATACGCTCGAGCTGAAGATGCCGTTGCTGTATATCAAAAGCTTAAGAAAAGTGCAGGATCGGGTAAGCGGCGAAATGGCCGCCCTTCGCGGCAAGCTGAAAAGCCGGGGAATCCGGATTTACGATCAGCGGCGGGCGAAGGAGCAGCTCGAGGCGGATTTTATGTGCAGGGGCTACCACCGCAAATGCTCGATGCTGTGGGGGCTCGTCAAATCGGAGGTAGAGCGCAAGCTGAGCGTTTATTTGGAGCTCGATCTGGCTCAGTGATGATGGCGGGAAGTTGGCTCCTTGTAACGGTACGCCGGCGTCCCGGGTACGAACGACCCTCCCGCGGCTGCGGCGGAATAGGCGAATGGCTGGCAGGACAAGATTGGGGGAATGACAACATGGGGAAGAAACTGGAAGGGAATGGTCTGTTCGAATCATCACGTATGATGCTGCCGGAACATAAGGCGCAGTTTGCGGCCAAGCAGAAGGAGACCGGGCATCGGCAACGCCCTCTGCTGGACGACCAGGCGCTGGAACAATACGCGCTGCTGCTGCTGGAGTCGACGGAACGGCAGACGGATGTCGTCATCTGCGTCTTCGATCCCGTCCGGGACGAAACCGTCCAAGGGAGAGTGGTCAAAATCGACTTTACGCTGCGTCGGGTGAAAGTAGCCTGCGCTGGAGAGACTGTCTCGATCCAGTTTGCGGATATCGTCAACGTTACACGGGGGTAAGAGGACTGGGCGGGTTCAGGCCGCAGACTTAGGAATTGAGGCTTTGCAAGTCCGCTCGGGGCAGCTTGCAGCTCGGCAGGGCTGGGCGGAACAGCGGCCCGCCCGAGTCTGTCGAACAGCAGCGCCGCTGGCTGACTGAAGCGCGGTCGCATTCTCCCGGCAAGGGCCGGTTGGGCGGGCAGGTGGCTGCTGGATGCTAGAAAAAGCCGCTCCCGCTCTGCCGGTGTGCCGAAGTTCAGGTACATGGTATCCGGAACAGGGAGCGGCCGGGTGTTGGCAAGAATGACGCTAGCGGCTGTTCCGCAGGGGCAGCGTCACCTCTTGCCGGGCGATGACGGCCGGCAAATCCCGGTAAGCGTCCGCCAGCCAAGGGTGGACGACTTTAAGCTTATCCTTTTGCGACCACAGGTAGCCGATATACGCCATCGCTCCATGCTCCAGCGACTCTTCGAGCTGGGCGTTCAGCTCGGCCAGATACGGCGGGGTTCCCGCCTGATCCCACGAGATTTTATCGGCGACGAAGACGATCCGGTCCAGCAGCGTGGAAGGGGCTCGCAAGGTCGTATGGCAGCCGATCGCATCGAGCACGTCCTGCCGGGTTATCCCGAACAGATCCCGGGCTACGGCAACGGACAGCTTCTGGTGGATGATCATCGGGAACGCCTCTTCTTCCGGGAGCACTTCGATGCCGAGATTGCGGGCCACGACAGCCCGTTCGGCGCTCGGATAGATGGCGCTGCTATCGTGCAGCCAGCCGGCGGTTTCCGCCGCGTCCGGGTCCGCGCCGAACCGCATCGCGAGAGAGCGGGCTTCGGCGCCAACCATGATGCTGTGCTCCGCCGTCTTGGGGCAGCCGTGCGATTCGAGAAACCGGCGTACGTCCGCTGCCGTATCGCCGCTGTGCTGAAAGGTACGGGCTTCCGTTTCAAAAAAAGGATGCAAGGGTGTTCAAACTCCTTCCAGAGATATTGTTTTATCCCAGTTTACCATACAACCGATTCGCTGCCCCGGCCGCCGTTAAAAACCTTTTGCTCCCGTTACCCTTTCGGCCTTATAGTAGAGAAAGTGGAAACATGGCGTTCGGGCAAGAAAGCGGCGTTATGCGGGGCGAAAGTGGCGGACCAGGACTTTGGAAGCGGGCTGTTATCGGCGGCAACCCATGATGAGTGCTTTGGCTGTACGGGGAGAAAGGACAATGCGAAGGGAAGGGCGGACGCTATGAACGGTTCGCCATGCAGCGATTGCAACGCGCGGTCTAAGACGTATGGCGCCGGATGCCGTTAATCGGCTTCGGGGGGAATCGGCACAAGTGGCAACAACGGTATTGGCTATCCTTATTTTTATTCTGACGATGACCTTCGTCATCTGGCAGCCGCGGAATCTCGGTATCGGCTGGTCCGCGTCGGGCGGGGCGCTGCTGGCGCTGCTTGCCGGGGTGGTCGGCTTGCACGATGTGGCGACCGTGGCCGGCATCGTTTGGAACGCGACGCTGACGTTTGTCGCGCTGATCGTGATCTCGGTCATCCTGGACGAGATCGGATTTTTCGAATGGGCGGCGCTTCATATGGCCCGGCTTGCCGGAGGGAACGGCAGACGCATGTTCGTGTACATCATTTTACTGGGGGCGGGGGTATCGGCGTTTTTCGCCAACGATGGAGCGGCGCTTATCTTAACGCCGATCGTGCTTGCCCAAGTTCGGGCGCTGCGGCTGGAGGAAGCGCGGATTTTGCCTTTTGTCATGGCCAGCGGTTTTATCGCCGATACGACGTCGCTGCCGTTTATTATCAGCAACTTGACCAATATCGTGTCCGCCGATTATTTCGGGATCGGGTTCGTCGAATACGCGTCGCGGATGGTGGTTCCGAACTTCTTTTCTTTGGCGGCCAGCGTAGCGGTGCTGTATATCGTGTTTCGCAGAAACGTCCCCGCGCATTACGACACCGCAGACTTAAAGCAGCCGGCAGCGGCCGTTAAGGATAAGCGGCTGTTCCGTATTTCCTGGGCCATTCTCGGCGTACTGCTCGTTGCTTATTTGCTTAGCGAGTGGGTCGTTGTGCCGGTATCGTTTATCGCGGGGGCGGTCGCTTTGCTGTTTTTGCTGGCTTCCCGCGGCAGTCCGGTCGTTCAGTCCAAAAAAGTGCTGCTGGAAGCGCCTTGGTCAATCGTTATATTTTCCATCGGGATGTACGTCGTCGTCTACGGCTTGCGCAACGCGGGACTTACCGATCTGCTGGCCGGCGTGCTGGAGCAGCTCGCCGCATCCGGCTTGCTGGCGGCTACCGTGGGCATGGGAATGATTGCGGCGGTGTTATCGTCCATTATGAACAATTTGCCGACCGTTATGATCGGCGCTTTGGCGATTGACGGCACGTCCACCGAAGGGCTCCTTCGCGAAGCGCTTATCTACGCTAACGTCATCGGCACCGACCTCGGCCCGAAAATGACCCCGATCGGCTCCCTTGCGACGTTGCTGTGGCTGCACATTTTGGCGCGGAAAGGCGTTCGCATCACGTGGGGGTACTATTTTAAAATCGGCGTCGTGCTGACGCTGCCTACTCTGCTCATTACTCTCGGGGGATTGTATGTTTGGCTTCGGGTGTTGGGTGGGGGGTGAGGAACGGGCCGGATAAAGCTACCGTCATATAAACGAATACAAAACGAAGCGTCGCCCCTTTCCATTAGAAAGAAAGGCGGCGCTTTTTTAATGGGAAGGAAAGCGCTGAAGTCGCGTGTTGAAGCTATGTCCCAATTTTGGCATGAGCATAGAACTTTTGCTCGTACTAATGTCTTGCAGCAAACCTGCCTTTGGGTTAAAGTGGATGAAAACGCTGGATTATGCAGGGAATGAAGCGGTGATCCAAAGCTTACTCCAATACTCGTCTGCAGGGTAAAACAAATCGCAAGGCCAGAGAAAAGCATCCCAAACGATCCGGAAGGAGAGCCGTTATGGACCTCATCAACACCGCAAGACTGCGGATCAGACCGTACGAGAAAGAGGAGTTTGTCTCCATTCACCGTATACTCAGCGATCCGGTTACTATGCATTTTTGGCCCTTGCCGTTTACGGAGGAGCAGACTTCGGGCTGGATTCGCAGGAGCTTGGACAGCTATGCGGCCTGGGGATTTGGAAGGGCGGTCATCGAGCTGAAGGAAACGGGCGAAGTGATCGGCGATGGGGGGCTCATGAAAGCTGAGCTGGACGGTACGACCGAGAACGATCTCGGATACATCATTTACTCCCCGTATTGGCATCAAGGGTATGGATATGAAGCGGCACAGGCGATATTGGACTACGGTTTCGTCCATCTCGGACTGCACAGAATTTGCTCCAATATGCCAATCGATCATCACGCCTCGCGGAGAGTGGCCGAGAAGCTAGGGATGACTTTGGAAAAAGAATATATCAACCGCCGAAACCGGAACATCCGGACTTATTTGTTCGCGAAAGAGACGGCGGAAAAAGCTTAATACCAAACCCTTCACCATCGTTTTTTTCATACATATGATCTGCTACAGTTTCGTGTATTCATTACTATTCGCAGGCAGCAGTAGAAAGGCTTAGTATCGGACTTCTCTCCCCAAATCCCCAGAATTACTATGGAAAGGTAAAGGTGAACCGAAATGCTGGACGCGTTTACTAAAAAGAGAATTGAGAATATTTTGGACAGTTACATGGAACAAAAAGTGCCCAAACATGCCAGAGATCAAGTGAAACTCAACTACAAGATCCGCGGTGATTCCGTAACGTTATTCGAGGAAAGAGTCGGGTTTCGCAGCGATCAATGGATTCAACTGCCGATTGCTCAGTTTCGTAGAAATGAAAACAACAAGTGGACCGTTTACTGGCAGGATAGTAAAGATCGGTGGCATCCTGTCGTTGAGATCACTCCAGAAGACGACTTCGAACTCCAATTGCAGGCTGTGGACCGAAATAATCAAGGAGTATTTTGGAAATAGGGGTGCACTTTATGGAGAGCGCTAGAATAGAGCGGATTCGCCAGGGAGAACGCAACTACCACGAAGCTTGCTACGAGGAGTACAAGCTGTTCGAACCGGGCTCTTGGTTGTACGGCCGCTGAGCCGCTCGAAGTCCAGATGGAACTAAATCTGGAGACGGCGGCCGTACAGGAGCTGTTCGGTAGACTTTATCGGGAGTGGAATGTGGTGGAGGCCAGCGTGAAGCCGATGCAATTCCCTATAAACCGGCACGGACGGGAAGTTATTCTGAAAAGCGATGTGGTGACCTTTGCCGCGCAAAAACGAGCTCCGTAAACGGAAAGCGAAAGCATGGATCGCCGAAATCGGACATACAAATCAGGCTAAGGGGGATTCCACTTGGGAGAAGCCAGATTTTATTATCGAAACGAACACGCTCCGCGGCCCAATAAGCCGACCGGTATCGGAGTAGTCGCGATTATCAGACGTGATGACGGCATTTTGCTGGAAAAACGGTCGGACAGCGACCGCTGGGCGATCATTGGCGGGGGCGTGCAGGAGCACGAGTCGCTAACGGATGCGCTAAGCCGGGAAGTTAGGGAAGAAACGGGCTTAACCGTGTGCGGTGTAAAGCTGTTCGGGACGTTTTCGGACCCTTCCAGAATCGCCGCTTTTCCGGACGGCAATGTGAAACGGATCATAACGATCGCATATGAGGTAGAAGTCGAGCCTTTCTCGGAAATCGGGTGCAGCGAAGAGTCGAAAGAGGTGCGATTTATACCGGTCGGTCAACTGCATCAACTCCCTATAGCCGAAACACATCTGCCGATCATTCAGTCGATTGTAACGGGGCAAAGCGTTATATTGGAATAAAGGATCACTAGGGAGGGGCGTCCTATGAACGGCATCGACCCGGTCCGGATCGTCAAGCTGGCGGCAGGGCTCCAAGTTATCATTTGTTTGTGGATCCTCATTCTGTTTGGGTTTAACGGGGTTTTGCACCATTTCATAACCTGGGATTTGTCTGCCGGCCAACGGCTCCTGTTGCTCAGTTTCGTTTCGGGCGTCGTGCTGGCTGCCGGTTCGGTTGGCGTGTTAAGGGGAAAAAGGTGGGGCTGGTGGATTACGGTTACGATGTGCATCTATCTTTCCTTCGTCTCGGTTCAAAACCTGATCCTGCCTGGTCCAGCGATCCGGCCGGGAGTTTCCCTCCTCGTTAGTTTCAGCTTGCTTATCCTCTTTTTTACTGCAGCGGTTCGGAGAACGTATCGGGTGCATCGGCAGAAGCCCGCTGTTTTGTTGATCGTTTCAATAGGTATTGGCGGGATGTACAGGATCGCTATGTGGGTCATTTCGAACAGTATGGTTTCATCCTAATCAAGGCCGGCAGGGAACTTCTCTGACGGCCGGGCGGGAGGACAAGCCTTATGAGCGGTTCCGGCGGCGGCTGAACAAGATCATGCACTATTTTAAAATAATAACGAAGATGTAAGGGGCGCAGCGCACAAGATGGACATCCGGGAAATGAAGCTGGACGATTATGAAGAGGCGGTCGGGTTATGGCGCCAAACGGAAGGGCTGGTGCTGAGCGAAGCGGATTCCAAGGCGAATATCCGGTCGTTTTTGGACAGAAACAGCGGCTTGAGTGCGGTATGCGTTGAAGGGCGGCGTGTGGTGGGGACAGCGCTGTGCGGACATGACGGCCGGAGGGGCTTCCTGTATCATGTTGCGGTAAGCGAACCGTATCGCGGGAAAGGAATTGCCGGGCGGATGGTCGAACATTGTCTGGAAGGGCTGCGGCTGGCGGGGGTAACCAAGTGCCATCTCTTTACCGTCGAAAATAACGAAATCGGGAACCGCTACTGGTCCGGAACCGGCTGGCGGCGGCGAGACGGAATTTTGCTGTATTCGAGGGATCTGCTATGAACGAATTTATCCGGTATACGATTCTATTTATAAGACAAGGCAGCCGGATTTTACTGCTTAACCGCAATTCGGCACCGGCTAAAGGGCTGTGGAACGGAGTAGGCGGCAAGCTCGAAGCCGGAGAAACCCCGATGGCCGGAGTTTTGCGCGAGGCATGGGAGGAAACGGGCATTCGTTTGACCGAGGTGGCGTACAAAGGAGTTGTCAGTTGGGAGTCGGACGTTTCACCGCGCGGAGGAATGCATGTATTTACGGCTGAACTGCCGCCGTCGCTCGCTTACCCGACTCCTGTCCAGATGGAAGAAGGGCTGCTCGATTGGAAGGAGATCGAGTGGGTGCTGTCGGATCACAACTTCGGTATGGGGGAGATTATTCCGCGTTATTTAAGGACCGTACTCGAAGATGACTCTTGTTATGTTCACCATTGTGTGTTTCAACAGCACAAAGTCATTGCTTACGAGCGCAGACAAATGGAGCCAGTGTTAGCCGGGACGGTTACTAGGAAAGGCTGCTAAGATGAAGCAAGAGGTAATCCGAGAGGAGGCTTCACTCACTACGGGATGGAAGACTGGACAACTATTACATACATGAGCCGAGGCACCGCGGTCCAGCGGAACGCTTACCGGATTATCGGATCGTACGGTTTGCTTGAGAAGCTGAAGCCTTTCCGGCCTGTGGTGGTCGGCACGATCCCTATCGCAATCGATATCCCGGGCAGCGATCTGGACATAGCGTGCGAAGTGGAAGATTTTTTATATTTTGAGCAAACGGTTAGAGAGGCGTTCGGTCATCACGAGTTGTTCGGCTACTCTTACAGAAGTGCGGAGCCTCCAAGTGCCGAGCGGGCGGTGGTACGTTTTTGCTGCGACGGTCTTCCGATTGAGATTTATGGAGAGCAGACTCCAGTGGAGCGACAGAACGGATATATCCATATGGTTGTGGAAGCGCGTCTGTTACAATTGTTCGGAGACCATGCCAGAAACGCCGTTATGGCTAAAAAACGGGCTGGGCTCAAGACAGAGCCGGCTTTCGCCGACTATTTCGGGCTCGAGGGTGACCCTTATCAGGCGCTGCTGGAGCTTGCGAAGGAGCCGGATGAACGTTTGTTTCAAATGCTTATAGTCAGATAATGTTGGGTTTGTATACCCTTGACGGGAGCGGGAATTCAGATGAACTATAAAACGATTCTTTTTGACTTTGACGGAACGCTGGCGGATACGCTGCCGGTTTGCATTCATTCGATCGGGGAAGCGTTCTCGAAGTATGACGGGAAATCGCTGAGCGCCTCTGAGGTAGTGGCGATGTTTGGTCCTACGGAGGCCGATATTATACGGCTTAATCTGGGAAACCGCGACTCTGCAGAAGATGCTGTCCGTTTGTTCTACGATTGCTACGTCCGGGAGCACGACCGGATGGTGAAGCCCAATGCCGAAATCAACAGCCTTCTCGAACGTTTGAAGGCGCGCGGACACCGGATGGGCATCGTTACGGGAAAAGGAAGGGCGGCGCTGGATATCTCTTTGGAAAAGCTGGGGATGAGCGGGTATTTTGACGTAACCGTATCCGGCGACGAGATGACGCGCCCCAAACCGGACCCGGAAGGGGTGCTGACGGCGATGAACGCGCTTGGCGGCACTAGGGAGGAGACGGTGTTTATCGGCGACAGCGAGGCGGATATGCGGGCAGGCAAAGGAGCGGGCGTGTTCACGATCGGAGCTCACTGGCTGGAGCATGTGCAGACACACCGTTTTGATACGACCCCCGATTTGTATATAACCCGGGTCGCGGAACTGATTGACTTTCTGGAAGGCTAGGGCGGACTAACCGAAACGGATACATCCAAGGGGGAAGAAATGAAGCCGGATTTGCCTTACGAAGCTATTATTTTCGATATGGATAATACGTTGCTGAGATCGTCTATTAACTTCCCGCAAATTAAAAGCGAAGTGTTCGCTCTGCTGTGCAAGGAACAACTGCTTCCCCCCGGTTTCCCGGTCGGCGACCATACGATCGCTACCTTAATTGAGACGGCTCGACATACGCCCGGGATGACGCCGGCGCTCGATCAAACGGTATGGGAGATTGTCGTAGAAGGGGAGCGGACGGGCATGGCGGGAGCGGGACTGGAGCCGCATGTGCCCGAGGTGCTGGAGCGGCTTCATGGCCGGTATCCGTTAACCGTCCTCACGAACAATGCGTATCAGGCGGCTGTGGAGGCATTGGAACGAACGGGAATTATTCGTTTTTTTGAACATATCGCGGGGCGGGAGCAGATGGATGCGTTGAAGCCCTCCTCTTCCGGAGTGGCCGCGCTGCTTGCGCATTACCCGCATATTCGCCCCGAAAAGTGGCTGTCTGTCGGCGATTCCTGGATCGACGGGAAAGCGGCGCAGGGAGGCGGAGTCGCTTTTCTGGCGTATAACGCAAAAGTGGCGGAGCTTGTGCGAAGAGAAGTTCCGTTCATCGGACATATTCAATCGATGCGGGAGCTGCTTGGTTTTTTGGAATAGTATAGGCATCGCTGCGTAAACGGAGAACGTACACTCTGCACCGAGGGCTGTTTCAAATGTCATTTTGCAATTTTTTGAGCCCCGCTTCAAACCGGTTTCCTTGAGAAAAAGGATCTCGATCTCCACCTTACCGTGGAATTGAAGGTCCTTTCGTTTAGATATGGGACGTTCCCGTGGGACTGACACTGGGGGAATGTGGACTATACAAGGTCGATGCATGTCAAGGCACCAGCTTGTCGTGTCCTTTCGGGTCGAGCATACCGGGATTCAGGCCGGTGGAGCTGATCGCTTCTTCTTTCATAGCGGTGCTGCAGGACTTACATATGTAGAGCTTGGTCAAGTTCATTTTCAGTTTCGGGTAATACGGATCGCTCGCTTCCAGGCGGTACTCTTTTCGGCAGGTCATACACTTCGCTTCGAGTGACAACAGGAATTCCTCCCCATAATCGGATGACTGCATAACCATTATATCCTATTCGGGAGCAGGCGGATGCGGCCGATTGTGAACGGGAGCGTACATTCAGCGCCAGGCACAAGCGGAATTTGTGCGTTTTGACGGCCGCAAGGAAGGCATGCAGCGAAAAACAGACGAAGCCTCCGCCGGAGCTCATCGCTCCGACGAAGGCGCTCCCCTTTATCTTCTTCCCCCGTAACGCGTATTTCGAGCCATATTTACATTCGCCATTTCCCCGCAAAATTCATCCCGTTCACTGCAAGTATAGACATGTTGATACACCGGCACACAATGATGGCGATTCACCACCTCGACAGCATGAACGACCTGGACGATTTGCGGATGATAGTGATTGCGGTACACAACTCTGGGCGGATCGTATATCGCTTTGGTCGGACAATGGAAACCTTGAGAAGACATATCATGTTCCTCCTTCCAGTGTGGAGATTCACCATAGTATACGAAGCGGGGAGCCGCTTCGACTGTACCTTCGCCCGGTTTTCGGGACGAGAGAACATTTTTTTATTCGTTTCGGCCCGGCATCCGCCTTTTTGTAGAGATACATCGTGTCACTTGCCAAGTGCGGGCGTACCGCTTGCTGCATATGTTACAGAAAAGGACAAGGCAGGTGAACCGAGATGGCACAAGGATTCGATTGTGCAACACCGTTAACCGCAGCGACGGCTGCAGCCTTTAATCGGGATGGCTACGCCTTCGTTTGCCGGTACCTCGTTCCTTTAACAAGCTGGAAAGCATTAAAAAAATCGGAGGCGGACCTGATCAGCGCCGCCGGCTTGCAAATCGTGTCCGTATTCGAAACGACCGCAAACCGGGCGCTCGGCGGACGGAACGCCGGACGTGCAGACGGGCAAACGGCCGTTCAAGTTGCGAAGCAGGTAGGTCAGCCTGAAGGAAGCACGATTTATTTTGCCGTCGACTTCGATGCCCAGCCTTCACAGATGACTACGATCATAGACTATATTCGTGGTGCAAATGAAGCGACCCCCGCCTATGATACAGGCGTATACGGATCGTATGCGGTCGTTCAGGCCGTTCGATCCGCAGGAGCGTGCTCGAAGTTTTGGCAGACGTACGCCTGGAGCAGGGGGCAGGTCGCAAGTGGAATCCATCTTTATCAATACGATAACGGTCCAAGCGGACAGGGGATGCTGATCAACGGGATCATGGTCGATCTGGACGAATCGTATGGGGAAGAAGGGTGGTGGAATACTTTGGCGTACATGATCAAACCGGAGGATGCCAACGAGATCATCGAGCGTTTTTTGGCCCATGAATTCGATAAAGCGTCGGATGCCGACAAAATCCGCCGCAACCAGCTCGCCAACGAGCTTCGTAAAGCTTCGGGACAGCCGGAGCAGATTTATAATGGGTGACTAAAATGGGGTCTAAGCCGTTGAATATTCTACAACGAAAAGAGAGTGTGCGGATAGTCTGCGCGCACTCTTTTTATAACTTACAACAAAACTGAGATTGCTGCATGTTTACATATTTCAAACAGGGATTGACATTGTTTAGATTTAGTACCGAAATAAGAATGACAAGTGTAGTACGAGAAGTGAAGGACAAACCGGAGTGTAGGTATGATGGAAAATGGAGTTTTCCAGAATACGGAAGAGGGAAGCCCTAAGGTGGACCGAGCCATGGTGCTATGCGTACCACTGTTAATGCGATAACTATAGCTGAATACACTAACACAAGACTCTAAACCCTGAAGAGAGGTACAACAAAAAACCGCCCCACACAAGGCCGGGCGGATCATAGTCTTTGGGGGCCGCTTGCGCGAACCCCCTCATGGGAGAGGAGAAACCGGACGAAGAGCTTATGGGGAAACGTAAGTCTTCTCCGCGGTTGTCTACGACATCTTGTGAATGTCGATAGCTTCAATATGGCCCGCAGAACCAAAAGATATACATGGCGGGCTCAAAATTTTTGTGGTTTTTTTGCAGAATATGATACGATAGCTACAGCAAAACCGCTATGGAGGCCGGAATCCAACGACGGGCCGGCCGGCCATTTACATAAAGGTGCCCGCAAGCGGGAGAAACGAGGGAACGATCGTGAGAGTCATTTCGGGGTCGGCGAAGGGCAGACCGCTTAAAGCGGTTCCCGGCATGGGAACGCGGCCGACGACGGATAAAGTGAAGGAAGCCATTTTCAGTATGATTGGACCGTATTTTACGGGAGGAAATGTGCTCGATTTGTTTGCGGGCACCGGAGGTCTGGGCATCGAGGCGCTCAGCAGGGGGATGGAACGGGCGGTTTTTGTGGACGCCGACAAAAAAAGCGTGGAAGTTGTGGCGGCGAACTTGCAGGCAGCCCGGCTATCGGAACAGGCGGAAGTGTACCGGAACGACGCGGCCCGGGCGGTCAAAGCGCTGAGCAAGCGGGATTTGCAGTTTGAGCTTATTTTCCTCGATCCTCCGTACAAAATGACTGCGATTGAAGAGCTGCTCCATTCGATGCAGGAGCTTGGTCTTTTGGCGGAGAAGGCAATCGCAGTCGTGGAGCACGATGCAGCCAACCGTTATGCCGATGAGATCGGGGGGCTGGCGCTCCGGAAACGTGTGGAGTACGGTGAAATTGCCGTATCCGTATACGACAAGGTCGCCCCTGCGACATAGTAGGATGCGAGTGTTCACCTTCCGAAAAACAGTCTAATTTCAGCGCCATCAGGAGATGAGGATATGACTACAATTAAACACGATTATACGGTAGCCGTATATCCGGGCAGCTTCGATCCGGTTACCTTCGGACATCTGGACATCATTCACCGGGCCGCCAACGTGTTTGACAAAGTAATCGTGGCCGTTCTGAATAACAGCAAGAAAAGTCCGCTATTCACTGTCGAGGAGCGCAAGCAGCTGCTTGAGGAAGCTACCCGAGGATTGACTAATGTTGAAGTGGACAGTTTCGGCGAACTGCTGATTACGTACATGGCGGCCAAGCAGGCGAATGTAATCGTTAAGGGGCTGCGCGCCGTGTCCGATTTCGAATCGGAAATGCAGATGGCTTCGCTCAATCACAAGCTGAACGACAAAGTCGAGACGTTTTTTATGATGACAAGCCCGCAATATTCGTATCTCAGCTCCAGCATCGTGAAAGAGATCGCCCGTTTTCAAGGTCCGGTTTCCGATCTGGTCCCGGCCGAGGTGGAAGCGGCGTTGCGGGTGAAGTTTACATAAGCTGATCTTGCCGATTGTTTAGAAGAAAGCTTCTCAACGAGCTCTTTCCCACGTCGCCTTTCCAGGTCGAATGACCCTGTATAAGCGGCAGCTTTTCTACATTCAGAATGTCCTAGATCGCTATGAATATGTTGAAAATGGCGCCCGTCCAAAGCCAATTACGACGGTTTTCGGAAACGAAGCAGCACCGAGAGCGCGATGGACATGGCGGCGAGTCCGGCAAGGACAAGCGCCAGGTCGAGCATCCGGTAGGGGGCAGCCGCCCACAGGCTCCAGGCGTCCAGCGTTACGGGCTGAACCGGATCGGCTCCGCTTTCCGGCAAAAAGCTGGGCTGTATCTGGGACAACCAGCCCGTTAACGGCCGCCATAATACGAAGGTCAGAACAACGGCCAAGCCGGCGTGGAGGAGACGGGACAGCAGAAACGATACGTACCGGAAGTCGGTATGACGAACGGCGGTTTGTACCTGCAAATGAACCGCGGCTCCGCTCCAGGCGAGCGCGGCACCGATCAGTGCGGCTGTAGCGGCATCCGGCATACCTCCGGAAGCGCTCAGCCGGTTCGTTCCGATATGAAGCTCGAGCAGCCCGGACAACATGCTTCGGACGGAATCCGCCGGGGACGACAGCGAAGGGACCGCCACAGAGACGACATCCGCCAGCAGACCGACAATGCCGGCCGTGTCCAGCACGCCGAGCAGCACGGAGAACACGATCATCGTACCGCCGATCATCATGAGCGTTTGGATCGCATTGGAGACCGAATCGCCGAGCAGCTTGCCGAGAGAGCGGCCATCCTCGAGACGAGCGGCGTGCATGTCCGACATCGCGCGAATGAGAAGGGAATTTCTGGTGCGAACCGGTTTCCGTTTGGTTTGTAAAACAGTAGTTGTACCGGGCAGCGGGGCATCCGGGAGGTCGCCGGGCGGTGTCCGCCACAGGAAGCGCATCAGCACGCCCATACCGATCGCGGCGGCATAATGAATGATCGCGATTGCGGCTCCCGCCTCGGGACTATGAAGAAATCCCGCTCCGAGAACGGTCAGCATAAAAAAAGGGCTCGCCACGTGCGAGAGCGCGAGTAAGCGTTCGCCGTCTTCACGGCTGACCCGCTTTTCCAGCCGCAGCTTGCTGGCCGCATCCGCTCCAAGCGGAAGACCGCCGACAGTCCCGACGGAGAGAACCCAGCCGCCGATGCCGGGAAGTCGGAACAGAAGCCGGGTGGCGGGCTCCAGCAGCGTACCGAGGCCGCGAATCGCGCCGAAGCCGGACAGCAGCTCGCTTAGCATCAGAAACGGAAGCAGCGAAGGGAATACGATCGTCCACCAGATCGTTAATCCTCCAAGCGAGGACTGAAAAGCCCGTTCCGGAAATAATAGTATGGAAAGCACGAGCACGGCCGTCAGCACGGCGAGCACGACGGTGAATTCGCGGCTTCTCGCGTGAAACGTCCCGAGTTGCATGTGAATCGCCTCCAAACGATGGTGCTACCATGTTTACGCGAAGCGGCGGCGCTTTAGACCAAGCCCCTTCCGAGAACGGCGGGGCGATTGACCGGAGGGAGCACACGGATGATGTACGATCACCACAGAGAACGAGCCAAGCTGAGATGGACGCGCAGCTTTCTGTCCACGTTTCTTATTACGCTGGCGGTTATCTATGCGTTTTATTTCATTCCGGTTCCGTATTACATCTACAAGCCGGGAACGGCGGAAGAACTGAAGCCGATGGTTAGCGTGACGAACGGCGACCCTGAGGAAAAAGGGACGTTTATGCTGACTACCGTGACGATGGGACGGTCCAGCATCTTAAGTTTACTCACCGCCAGACTGAATCCGAATGTGGAAATCCGCAAAAAGCAGGAAGTGCTGCGAGGCAGCTCGGAGCAGGAATATTCGACCCGTCAGGAATATGTCATGCTGGATTCCCAAGGAAACGCCATTCAGGCGGCGTATAAAAAGGCCAATATCCCGTACCAAATCGAATCCCAAGGCGTGCTCGTCATGCAGGCGGTGGAAGGATATCCGGCGCACGGTATCTTGCAGCCGGGGGATCGCATTATCCAGGTTGGGACGAAACCGGTCATCAAGCATGAGGATATCGTCAACGAAATCAAGCGGCATCAAGCGGACGAGTCGGTCGAGGTCACGATTAAACGGGGGAAGACGGAAAAGAAAGTAGCGGTAACGCTGAAGGATTTGAACGCGATCGACGCGGCGAACGGCAAACCCGGAGCGGCGGGCGGAGAAAGCCGGGTCGGTCTGGGCATCTCTACGGCTGAGCTGCTTGAGATTGTACCTGCGCAAGGGGATAAGAAAGTTACGATCAATGCCGGAGAAATCGGGGGGCCGTCGGCCGGATTGCTGTTTTCACTGGAAATCCTCAACCAGCTGACTCCCGGGGATTTGACGAAAGGTTACCGGATCGCAGGGACCGGCACGCTGGACACGTCGGGCAATGTGTGCTCGATCGGCGGCATCCGGCAAAAAATCGTGGCGGCCGATCGGGAGAAGGCGGACATCTTCTTCGCCCCGGCCGACCGGAAAAAGGGCGAATGCAATCTGAGCGCCGACGTACCGAACGCATCCGATGCGGCGGATCAGGCGCAAAAAATCGGGACGAAGATGAAGGTCGTCCCTGTCGCCACGATGGAGGAAGCTGTGCATTATCTCGAAACGCTGAATCCGAAATCGTAAACCGTTCCTGCGAAGGCGCACCTGCCGGGATGCAAGTCCTGCCAGGTGCGCCGCGTTATTTAAGGAAGACGAAGGGGAGGCTCGTAGTAATCGCGCCATAACTCCGCTTTCGCCGGAGAACGGAAGGCCGAAGCGTGAACAGTCGCGGACCGGATGTCGAGCTCCAGAAACGGATGCCGGAACGCGGCCGCCTTCGTCACTACCGGGACCGAGGAGCGGGTCCGCATTTGCTTTAACAGCACTTGCCCTTGGGCGGAGAAGCCGAGCACGCGCAAGTAAGGAACGCCTTGGCCGAGCAGCTCGGGGGACAGTTCTTCTTTACGGTGATGGAGCAAGATGCGGGTCATCGTCCGCTGCAGCTTGGTACGGGTATACCGTTTCGTCTTGAGATTGTTCATCAACTGCCCGAACGGGTCCCCCAGGTCGGGCTGCACGTCTGCTATAGCCCGACCGATCCGGTGCTCGAGCCCTTCCGTCACTTCCCCGATGCCGGCCAGCTCCGCGGGAGCGGTTACGGCAAGCCTGGCGAACAAGACGCGGTAAAAGCAATCCCAGCTTACCGGAGCGCGTCCCGCCTCAAGCTCGCGCTTCAGGATCGTCCACGTGTAATCCGGCACAAACGGGCGAAGCGCTTCGGCGCGGCCTTCATCCGCGAGCAGCTTGCGGAGAGCCGTGGCGCTGGCGATCTGCTCGTCCGTAATGTCCGTCTGATTATAGCCGGCTTTTTGCCTGCTGATCGTATACGGCGTCATCGTTCCTCCGAGCCGCTCGAGCGCGAGCAAATAATGCAGTCCGAGCGTATTGTTCGGCTGGGCGAGCCAGTCGGCCCCGGATGGATCGCCCAAGCAGCCGGCCGCTGCGGCCGCATAGGCGTGAGGGTAGCTGATCCCGTTTTTCAAATGAGACCTCAGCGCTTTCTGGAATCGTCCTTCCCCGCCATCCGGCGCATTCCGGTCGGCGCTGTGCAGCCGTTTGGCAGCTGTACGCAGCAAGCCGATGTCCCCGCTTTCGCTGCCAAAGCAGAAGGAATCGACCACTCCCGCAGCTTCGAGAGCCGAGACGGCGCCGAACGCGAACCATTCGGCAGGCTGCGTAGAATAGGCAACGGGCAGTTCGATGACCAGGTCGGCTCCCATCCGGAGCGCCATTTCCGTACGCGCCCATTTGCTGACGAGCGCCGGTTCGCCTCTTTGCAGGAAGCTGCCGCTCATCACGGCAACGACGGCGTCCGCGCCTGATACGATTTTGCTTTGTTGGAAATGATAAACGTGACCGTTATGCAGCGGGTTGTATTCGACGATAATACCGACCGTTTTCAAAGGAATGCTCCTTTTCCGTTCTACGGATGCGTTCTTGGATATTTCTACTATAGCACGGCCGCAAAACGTTGACAAAATAGGAACGGAATCGATATAATAGTCTATGTTTGTTTGGAGTGATTAACATGAAAATGAACATCCGGGATCTGGTTTCCAAATCGGGACAGGTCCGGTTCACCGAAGACTTGGACATCGGTGGTCTGTTTCAAGGTCAAGGCGATGTGCTTCGGGTCGACCCGCTTCACGTAGATGTGGTAGCGAAGGCTGATTCCGGCATCGTGGATGTTAGCGGGACGTTGACCCTTCCAGTCGAATTCGCTTGCTCGCGCTGCTTGAGCCATTACGGCCAGCGGCTGACGATCCCGTTCCGGGAACGATTTACGCGCGACAAGGAACATCTGGAAGAGGGGGATGACGAGGAAAACGAACTGTTCGTGATGGAGGAAGACGTCGTTGATCTGACTCCGTTCGTCGAAGAGGGCGTTCATCTCGGATTGCCTTACATTCCGCTGTGCATGCCCGAGTGCAAAGGCTTGAATCCGGAAACAGGGGCAAATCTGAATATCGATCCCGCGGCCGTACCGGAACCGCGCATCGATCCGCGGTTGGCCGTGTTACAGCAATTGTTCGACAATGGGAACGAGAAATAAGACTCTGAGAAGGAGGTGGGAATATGGCAGTTCCATTTCGTAAAACATCGAAAAGCACCCGTGACAAGCGCCGTACTCACTTTAAATTGTCCGTACCAGGTATGGTAAAATGCGACAATTGCGGCGAACTTAAGCTCGCTCACCGCGTATGCAAAGTTTGCGGTACTTACAAAGGCAGAGAGATCGTCAAGCAATAACAATTACAGGCAGGACGCAAAAGGTACTTCATTTCGATGAGGTGCTTTTTTCTTTTCCGAGGGAGAAGCAAGAAGAGCCGGCCTACCCGGATGTCGTTCGCGGGGCCCGTTTTGCAGGATTGGGCCTTTCTTTTTGGACGGGAATTTTATATACTAACGTTTAGTACCTGGTAACAATCGATTCGTCGATTCATATAATGAACTGCAAGTGTACGAAGAATTGAAAGTAGGTGCGCGATATCGAACGAATGCCGAAGCGCCAAAGACAGCAGCTGCTGGCAAAAGAACTCGAGCAAAACCCGTTCGTCACCGACGAGGAGCTGACGCGGACGTTTAAGGTCAGCATTCAGACGATCCGTCTGGACAGGCTGGAGCTCGGCATTCCGGAGCTTCGGGAACGTCTGAAGCTGATGGCCGAGAGAACGTACGATCAGGTGCGGTCGCTTCCTCTGCATGAGGTAATCGGGGACGTAATCGATCTGCAGCTCGACAAAAGCGGGATCTCGATGTTCGAGATCCGGGAGGAGCATGTATTTTCCCGGACGAAAATCGCCAGAGGCCATCATATTTTCGCTCAGGCCAACTCGCTTGCGATCGCGGTCATTAATAACGAGATGGCGCTGACCGCTGCAGCAGACATCCGGTTTATCCGGTCCGTCAAGCTGGGGGAGAAATGCATAGCGAAGGCGTATGTGAAGTCGATCTCCGGCCAGAGGGGGAAGGCCAAGGTCGAAGTTTTTACATACGTCGGTGAGGAAACGGTATTCCAGGGCAATTTTTTAATCTATCGATTCGCTAATGAAATGAGCGAAAGAGAGGAACAGCTGCATGCGAATCGCGATTGATGCCATGGGCGGCGACAATGCGCCGCGAACGACGGTGGAAGGAGCGCTGCTTGCGGCGCGGGAGTGGAGCGACGTTCAAATCATCCTAGTCGGGGACGAAACGCAGATCGCCGCTTTTATGCACACAGGTTCCGTGCCGGCCAACGTGACCGTGCACCACGCCTCCGATGTCATTGCGGCCGATGACGAGCCGGTGCGTGCCGTCAGGCGCAAAAAAGACGCCTCGATGGTCGTAGCCGGGCGATTGATCCGCGAAGGCGCTGCCGACGCCATGATTTCGGCGGGCAATACGGGAGCGCTGATGACGACGGGGCTGCTGATCGTCGGCCGCATTGACGGCATCGAACGGCCGGCGCTGGCGCCCATGCTGCCGACGATGGACGATTCCGGCGTCCTGGCACTGGATCTCGGTGCCTATATGGACGCATCTCCGCATAATTTGCTGCAATACGCCGTAATGGGCAGCATATACAGAAATAAGGTGCACGGCCTTCAGAAGCCGCGCGTCGGTCTGTTGAACGTTGGAACGGAAGCGATGAAAGGCAATGAGCTGACCAAGCAGGCCTACCCGTTACTCGAACAGGCTCCGATTCATTTTATCGGCAACGTGGAAGCGCGCGACGTGCTGCAGGGCGCCTGCGACGTGCTCGTTTGCGACGGGTTTGTCGGCAATATTTTGCTGAAATCGATGGAAGGCACCGCAGGGACGATTTTCTCCGTACTGAAAACGGAGTTTACCCGCTCGTTTTTCAGCAAACTGGCGGCGGCGGTTCTGAAGCCCGGCTTGGTCGCATTTAAGAAAAAAATGGATTACAACGAGCATGGAGCGGCTCCGCTCCTCGGAATTGAAGGGCTCGTGCTGAAAAGTCACGGCTCCTCGGATGCAAATGCGATAAAAAATGCGGTTCGGCAAGCGCGTATCGCCCTTGCGAGTCGCCTGGTTGAGGCGATTTCAACGGAAACCGGCAGGAAGCGAGATGGAAAAGAATGAATGGGATACCGGTAGGCATTTTGGGGACGGGCATGTACGTGCCGGAGCGTGTGCTTACGAACAAAGAATTGGAACAAATGGTGGAGACGAACGACGAATGGATCGTCAGCCGCACCGGCATCAGCGAGCGGCGGATTGCGGCGAAGGAGCAGGCTTCCTCCGATTTGGCGTACGAAGCGGCTCTCGAGGCGCTCGGCAATGCAGGCTTGTCCGCTGAAGAGCTCGACCTGATCATCGTCGCTACGGTGACGCCGGATATGTCGTTTCCTTCGACGGCGTGCGTGCTGCAAAGCCGGCTGGGCGCGAAAAACGCGGCGGCGTTCGATTTGTCCGCAGCTTGCTCCGGGTTTATTTACGGATTGGCCAACGCTTCCGGACTGATCTCCAGCGGCATGTACAAAAACGCGCTGGTGATCGGAGCCGAATGTTTGTCGCGGATTACCGACTATACGGACCGCAACACCTGCATTTTGTTCGGAGACGGCGCCGGAGCGGTCGTGATCGGCCAAGTTCCGGAAGGGCGCGGTTTCCAATCGTTCGTCCTCGGGGCGGACGGCTCGGGCGGCGAGCTGCTGAAGGCGCGCGCGGGGGGCTCCCGGGACCCGATCACCCGGGAAGTGCTGGATGAGAAACGCCAGTTTATCTATATGGCCGGCAAGGAAGTTTTCAAATTTGCGGTCAAAATTATGGGAAGTGCGGCCGAGGAGGCGCTGGTCAAGGCGGGAATCGACAAATCCGAGATCGATCTGCTGATCCCGCACCAGGCCAACATCCGGATCATCCAATCGGCTCTGGAAAGACTCGAGCTGCCGGAAGAGAAGTGTGTCGTTAATATTAACCGGTACGGCAACGTGTCCGCGGCATCGATCCCGATCGCACTCGCCGAGGCGGCCCGGGAAAACCGGATTAACCCGGGCGACAAGCTGCTGTTTGTCGGCTTCGGAGGCGGCTTGACCTGGGGCGCTTCCGTGCTGGTCTGGTAAGAGGAAGAACTTAAGAGCGTCGAAAGGAACGGATACGGCCCATGAAACGAATCGCATTCGTATTTCCCGGCCAGGGGGCGCAAGCCGTCGGTATGGGAAAAGATTTTTACGACAGCCACGAAGGCGCAAAGCGCGTCTTTGACCAGGCGGATGAGTCGCTTGGCTTTAAGCTGTCCGAACTTATTTTTAACGGTCCGGAAGACGAACTGAAAAAGACGTACAACACGCAGCCGGCGCTGCTTACGACCAGCATCGCAATTCTGGAGGCGGTGCGCGAACTCGGCGTGGAGCCTGATTTCGTAGCCGGCCACAGCTTGGGCGAATACAGCGCGCTGGTCGCTGCAGGCGTGATGGGCTTCGAGGATGCGGTACGGACCGTGCGCGCCCGGGGACAATATATGGAGCGGGCGGTTCCGAGCGGCCAAGGCGGTATGGCGGCGGTGCTCGGAGCGGAGCGGGAGAAGCTTGCGGAATTGTGCCGCGCGGTGAGCGGCGAGACCGGAGTGGTCGAGATGGCGAACGTCAACTGCCCGGGGCAGATCGTCGTATCCGGCAGCGCCGAAGGCGTCGCAGCCGTCGTAGAGCGAGGCAAAGAGGCCGGAGCGAAACGGGTTATCCCGCTTGAAGTCAGCGGTCCGTTCCATTCTTCGCTGATGCAGCCTGCAGCCGACGAGTTGGCGAAAACGCTGGAAGCCGTGCCGATGCAGGATGCGCGCATCCCGGTTGTCGCCAACGTGACAGCAGACTCGGTGCTTCAAGCCGGCGATATCCGCCGGCTGCTTGTCGATCAGGTCGTCTCGCCCGTTCTGTGGGAAGACAGCATAACGTGGATGATCGCGCAAGGCGTCGATACGTTCGTCGAGATCGGTTCCGGTACTGTACTGGCCGGTCTGATTAAAAAGGTGGATAAGCAAGTCCAGATCGTCTCCGTAGGCAGCCGGGAAGGGCTGGAGAAACTCGCCGCCGAACTGCAGGCGGCACGTTCTTCATCTTGAAAGGAGGAATCGCGATGTTGGAAGGAAAAGCGGCGCTTGTAACGGGAGCTTCCCGCGGCATTGGCCGGGCGATCGCCATCAGTCTTGCGGAAGCGGGGGCCGACGTAGCGGTAAACTACTCGGGGAGCGAACAAGCCGCCGAAGAAGTGGTGCGCCATATCGAAAGCTTGGGACGCCGCGCGTTCAAAGTGAAGGCGGACGTTGCGTCCTCGGCTCAAGTCGAAGAGATGGTCAAGCAGGTGCTCGATCAATTCGGCAAGCTGGATATTTTGGTCAACAATGCCGGAATTACGCGTGACAATCTGATCATGCGAATGAAAGAGGAAGAGTTTGACCAAGTTATGAATACGAATTTGAAAGGCGTTTTCAACTGCATCAAAGCGGTAACGCGTCCGATGATGAAGCAGCGTTCGGGTAAAATCATCAATATTTCCTCCGTCGTAGGCGTGCTCGGTAACGCGGGACAGGCGAATTACGTTGCGGCGAAAGCCGGCGTAATCGGACTCACCAAGTCGGCCGCCCGGGAGCTGGCTTCCCGGAACATCGCCGTGAATGCGGTCGCTCCCGGATTTATCGAGACGGATATGACCGACAAGCTGACGACGGAGCAGCGGGAGCAGATGCTGCAGCAGATTCCGGCCGCAAGGCTCGGAAAGCCCGAGGATATCGCCCGTGTCGTTCGTTTCCTCGCTTCGGACGATGCCGCATACATGACCGGCCAGACGATTCATGTCGACGGCGGCATGTATATGTAAGGAGCGGCGTCGAAAACGCCCGTTCCGTGTCCGAAGCTGCAAGGTTATCGGACAGGTATGGCATTTTGTTTTCTTTTCTCGTATAATACCATGGAGGAGGTGAACCGGATGTCCGACATTTTTGACCGCGTGAAGCGCATAGTGGTCGATCGCCTAGGGGTTGAAGAATCTGAAGTCACCCTCGAAGCATCTTTCAAAGACGATTTAGGTGCAGATTCCCTCGACGTAGTCGAATTGGTTATGGAGTTGGAAGACGAGTTCGATTTGGAAATTTCCGACGAAGATGCCGAGAAGATTACAAGCGTAGGAGAAGTAGTAGAATACATAAAGTCTCATACCTAAACAAGCGTTGTAAGTCCCGTTTTCGTCTGAGGAACGGGACTTACTCGTCATTACAGCGCCAACAATTTCTCCGGCGGCGCCGGAGACTCCGAATACAGCAGCAACCCTATTAACCGTCCATTTGTCGAAGAGGTGAGAACTCATGAAACGGAGAGTCGTCATTACCGGGATGGGCGTCATGTCATCACTGGGACACGATCTGGATACATTTTGGAATAACCTGATGGCCGGCAAGTCCGGTGTTTCGGTAATTCAGGCGTTTGATACGAGTGAATATACGACTCACATCGCTGCGGAAATCGCTGATTTTAATCCGGAAGAGTATATGGATAAAAAAGAAGCCCGCCGCATGGACCGGTTCGTGCAATTTGCCGTAGCCGCCAGTCAGTTTGCTATGAAAGATGCGAATTTGGATATTCAGAAAGACACCGATCCGGAACGCTGCGGCGTATACGTAGGGTCCGGCATAGGCGGTCTCGGAACTTGGGAAGAACAGCATAAAATATTGCTGGACAAAGGCCCGAAGCGGGTAAGCCCGTTTTTCATCCCGATGATGATCGCCAATATGGCTTCCGGACAAATCTCGATGCTGTTCGGTGCCAAGGGGCCTAACAGTACGGCAGTAACGGCTTGCGCAACCGGGACGCATTCGATCGGCGATTCGTACAAGCTGATTCAGCGCGACGAAGCGGACGTCATGATATGCGGCGGAGCCGAAGCGACGATCCGTCCTACCGGCATGGCCGGATTTTGCGCGCTGCGCGCCATGTCGACCCGCAACGACGAGCCGGAGAAGGCGAGTCGTCCGTTCGATACCGACCGCGACGGTTTCGTTATGGGCGAGGGCGCCGGCATCCTCATTCTGGAGGAGCTGGAGCATGCGCAGAAACGCGGAGCCCGCATCTACGCCGAAGTGATCGGCTACGGGATGAGCGGAGACGCTCACCATATGACCGATCCGGACCCGGAAGGCGCCGCAAGATGCATGTCGCGCGCGATTCGCGACGCGGGACTGGAGCCTAGCGCGATCGACTACATTAACGCGCACGGTACTTCAACGCCGGTCGGAGACAAGTCGGAGACGACTGCAATCAAGAAAGCGCTCGGCGACCATGCTTATCAGGTAGCCGTCAGCTCGACCAAGTCGATGACCGGACACCTGCTCGGCGCAGCCGGGGGCGTAGAAGCGGTTATCACCGGCCTTACGCTGCATAACGGCAAAATCGCCCCAACCATCAATTTGGACAACCAGGACCCTGAGTGTGATCTCGACTACGTCCCGAACGTTGCGAGAGAAGCGGACGTCCGCATCGCGATGTCCAACTCGTTCGGTTTCGGAGGACATAACGCGACGATTATTTTGAAGAAGTTCGAGGAGTAACATCTCCAAGTGACGACACTCACTCCCGGATAACGGCGCCTGACGGACGCAACATTCTAATTACCGGTTCCGGACACGAGGGGCGGTGAATTCCGTTGAGATCATTAAAAAGGCTGCAAGCCGATTTAGGAATCGAATTTCGCGAACCGAAGCTGTTGAAACAGGCGTTTACCCATTCGTCTTATGTAAACGAACAGCGTTCGGCCGATATACGGGATAACGAACGTCTGGAGTTTTTGGGGGACGCCGTGCTGCAGTTGACGGTATCCGAATATTTGTACAACACCTATCCGGACCGGCCTGAGGGCGAACTGACCCGGCACCGCGCGGCGATCGTATGCGAACCGTCGCTGGTCCAGTTTGCCGAAAGGCTCGATTTCGGCTCCTGCGTCTTCCTCGGCAAAGGGGAAGAACTGACCGGCGGAAGGTCGCGTCCGGCGCTGCTTGCGGACGTGTTCGAGTCTTTCGTCGGAGCGTTGTACCTGGATCAGGGACTCGGCGCGGTGCGTGCATTTTTGCAAACGCATCTGTTCCCGTACTTGTCTCAGGATACGATGGTGCTGTCGGGGGACTACAAGACGAAGCTGCAGGAATATACACAGCAGCGCGGAATGGGGACGGTGGAATACCGGATCGTGGAAGAGCGGGGTCCCGCTCACGACCGGGAATTCGTCTCCGAGGTGTGGATGGACGATCAGAAGCTGGGCTCCGGCCTTGGGCGTTCCAAGAAGGATGCCGAGCAGCGGGCCGCCTCTCAGGCGCTCGCCAAACTTACCTCCGCGCCCAAAGCGTAGCGTCAGCGGCCACCCGCAACGGATGCGGCGGCACTACGCGGGAACAAGCGGCGAAAGCCGCTTTTTTTCACGAATGGAACTTATACATTGACGGGCTCTCCGCCAAGTATCAAGATAAACGCAACGAAGCTAAAGCCCCACGTTGTGGGGTTGTTTTTCTTCGGTACGGCGGGATTCCGCTTCGAAAGAAGCAAAGTGGTTGTGCTTATTCAGCATTATGGAGCGATAAGAGTTGTTCGAAACCGCTATTCGGGAAGCCGATAAGGCCGGAGCTGGAATAAGCTTGCCTTGTACGGCTGCCGGAACGCCGCGGCTCGGCTGGAAATACGAAAGCGTCGTCGAAATAACGGTACCGAATGACCCTTATCCGGATCGCTGGGGGAGAGGTGTCCTCAGTGGGACAGTCCGCTCGAACCGCCGCGCCCTGACCAACCTTGACAGAGCCGAAAGCGGGCGATTTTCGCGTTAAGGCATATATGCTACAATGAAAGGTAGGCTGCAGGTCCGCAGCGGCGACAATGGAGAGTGGAACGGCAAAGTCCGTTGAAGCGGCTGAAGGGCAAGGAAGAGATCGGGTTTGATGAATGGAATAGGCTTTAGCTTGCGGTTTCGTTGAATACACCGTGTCGACCTCATCAGATTCAAGGCATAAACCGTACATAAGAGCCGTGACCATTTTTTTTAATAGTTTGAGGTGAAGCTATGTTTTTGAAACGTTTGGAACTGGCCGGGTTCAAGTCGTTCGCCGACAAGACGGAGCTGGAGTTCGTCCAGGGCATTACTGCCGTAGTAGGGCCAAACGGCAGCGGCAAGAGCAATATATCCGACTCGATTCGCTGGGTGCTCGGGGAACAAAGCGCGCGCTCGCTTCGGGGCGGCAAGATGGAAGATATCATTTTCGCCGGAAGCGACGCCCGCAAGGCGGTAAACTACGGCGAAGTTTCGCTGACGCTCGATAACTCCGACGAATCGCTTTCGCTCGGCTTTAACGAAGTCACCGTGACGCGGCGCATCCACCGCAGCGGGGACAGCGAATATTTTATCAACAAGCAGGCGTGCCGGCTGAAAGATATAACCGAGCTGTTCATGGATACGGGGATCGGCAAGGAAGCGTATTCGATTATCGGACAAGGGCGGATTGAAGAAATTTTAAGCACGAAGTCGGAAGACCGGCGGGGGATTTTCGAGGAAGCTTCCGGCATCGTCAAATACAAATCCCGTAAAAAGGAAGCGGAGAAAAAACTGGCCGACACGGAGCAAAATTTGCTGCGCATCCACGACCTCGTATCCGAGCTGGAAGATCAGATCGAGCCTCTGCGCGATCAGTCGGAGAAGGCGATCCGCTATAAGCAGTTGAAAGAGCGGCTGAAAACGAGCGAAATCTCGATGTATGTCCATCAGATCGAACAGATTCACCAGTTCTGGTCGGAAGCCAGCGAGAAGCAAAATGTGCTGCGCAAAGAAGAACTGGAGCTGTCCACGATCGTCAGCAAGCATGACGCGCTGCTGGAGAAGGAACGGATGGAAGCGCGACGGCTGGAGGAGGAGATCGACCGGCTGCACGAGACGGTGCTGCGCCTGAGCGAGGAATTCGAGAAATGCGAAGGACAGGGGGAAGTATATAAGGAACGCGACAAAAACTTGCGCAGCAACCGCAGTCAGCTGGAGCAGACGATCGAGGCGCAGGAGAAGCGGATCGGCGACAAGAGGACGGAGGCTGCCGCGTACCGGGACAAATATACGGCGCTTCAACTGGAAGTAGACGAGCTGAGATCCAAGCTGACGGAGGAAGAAGAGCGGCTGCTTGGCGTCGCCGGCGGGGTTAGCAGCGCTGAGGAAGAAGACCTCAAGGCGGAGCTGCTGGAGGCGCTCGGACGGACTGCCCAAGCGCGTAACGAAATCCGCTATGCGGAGCAAAATCTGGAATCGCTCGCTCGGCGGATCGACCGGCTGGAGGAGGAACATGCCAAATGGTCCGGTCAGCATGAGCAGATCGTCCGCAAGCGCGGGGAACTGCAGGAGGCGGCCGGGAAGCTGGCCCGGGAGCTGCAGGCGGGCCGCGACCGGTTCGTCGAGCTCGGGCAGGAGCTCAAGGCGAAGCAGGAACTGCTCGGCGAGGCGCAAGAGACGGTCCGCAGATGGGAGCAAAAGCTGGAGGCGCAAGTTTCCCGGCGGGACACGATGCGCGAGATGCAGAACGATTACGACGGCTTCGCCCATGGGGTCAAAGAGGTGCTCAAGGCGAAAAGCCGCTCGGACGGGCTCAGAGGGATACATGGCGCGGTAGCGGAGCTCGTGCACGTGCCGGCCGAAGTGGAGACCGCAATCGAGACGGCGCTGGGCGGCGCCCTGCAAAATATCGTCGTCGAAAACGAGGCTTCCGGACGGGAAGCGATCGCCTTTCTAAAGCGCAGACAGTCGGGCCGGGCTACGTTTCTGCCGCTGGACGTCATACGCGGAAGATCGATTCCGGAGCATGAGAAGTCGAATGTGACCGGGATGGACGGTTTTGTCGGGATTGCCGTGCAATTGGTGCGTTTTGACTCCAAATACGACAATATTATGTCCAGCCTGCTCGGCAACGTTATCGTGGCAGAGAAGCTGGAGGAAGCGAACCGGATTGCAGCCCGCTGCCAATACCGGTACAGGGTCGTCACGCTGGAAGGCGACGTCGTTAATCCGGGCGGCTCAATGACGGGCGGAAGCCTGCAGAAGAAGTCGTCCAGCCTGCTTGGTCGTCAGCGCCAGATCGAGGAGATGGACAAAGAAATCCGCACCGCCGAAGGGCAGCTGGCTGAGCTTCGCAAAAAGCTCGAGCAACTGCGGCGGGAGCTGTCGGAAGGAAACCGGACGCTGGACGAGCTTCGCCAGCTCGGGGAACGGCAGCGGCTCGAGGAGCAGCAGCTTCGCGCTCAGCTGAGCCAGCTGGACAGCGAAGGGAAAAATGCGGCCGAGCATACGGTGCTGTATTCGCAAGACCATGCGGCGCTAACGGCTGAGCGCAGTGAGTACGAGCAGAAGAAGCAGGCGGCGGCGCTGTCGCTGGAGACGCTGCGTCAGGAAGAGGCGGATTTGCAGCAGGCGATTCGCGATGCCGAGCTGAAGCGGAAGGCGAAGGAGTCGGCGAAGGAAGAGCTGCAGGTGCAGCTGACCTCGCTGAAGGTGAAAACCGCTTCCGTCAGCCAGGAGAAGCAGTCGCTCGAAGATCAGCTGCGCCGGTTCGAGGACGACTTGACGGCGACGCAGCGTGAATGGAGCGGGAGCAAAAAGCTGCTGCAGCAAATCATTCAGGATTTGGACGCCAACGATGCCGAGACGGTCAAGCAGATCGAGCAGCTCAATCATTTGCGGCTTAAAAAGCAGGAAGCGGCCGAGCAAATGGATTACAAGCGGGCGGAGCGGGCGAAATGGGTGCAAAAGCTGGAGGAAGGCGAAAGCTTGACGAAGGAGCAGCGTACCCAGCTGAAGCAGGTGGAGGAACAGCTTCGCCAGACGGAAGTGCGTGTGGCCCGCCTCGACGTCGAGCTTGACAACCTGCTCAAAAAACTGGCCGAAGAATACGAGCTGAGCTATGAGCTGGCCAAGGAACGGTATCCGGTACCGGAAGACGTCGCTGCGGCACAAAGCGAAGTGAAGGATCTGAAACGGCAAATTTCCGCGCTGGGCGACGTCAATTTAGGCGCAATCGACGAGTACCAGCGGGTCAATGAGCGGTTTCAGTTTCTCTCCGCCCAGAAAGACGATCTGGTGGAAGCGAAAACGGCGCTGTATCTTGTCATTCGCGAGATGGACGAAGAGATGTCCAAACGGTTTAAGACGACGTTCGACGCGATCCGCTCGCAGTTCGTCGGCGTATTCGTCAAGCTGTTCGGCGGCGGCCGCGCCGATCTGATCTTGTCCGAGCCGGAACGGATGCTCGATACGGGCATCGAAATCGTCGCTCAGCCTCCCGGCAAAAAGCTGCAAAACTTGCAGCTGCTAAGCGGCGGAGAACGCGCTTTGACGGCGATGGCGCTGCTGTTTGCGATCCTGCACGTGAAGCCGGTGCCGTTTTGCGTGCTGGACGAGGTAGAGGCGGCGCTCGACGAAGCGAACGTCAGCCGGTTCGCGGAATATTTGCGTGAATTTGCCGGACAAACCCAATTTATCGTCGTTACTCACCGCAAAGGCACGATGGAGACGGCGGATGTGCTGTACGGCGTCACGATGGAAGAGGGGGGCGTATCGAAACTTGTATCGGTGCGGCTTGACGACGAAGATGTAATGACCGCTTAGGGCGGAGCAGTTGGACGATATTGATAAGGGACGGTTGGGAAACGATGAGTTTTTTTAAGAAGCTGCGCGACAGCATCGCCTCGAAGGCGGAGACGGTTACGAACAAGTTCAAGGAAGGGCTGAGCAAAACCCGCTCCGCTTTCGTCGAAAAGGTGGAGGAGCTCGTTCTCCGGCGGAAAAAAATCGACGAGGAGTTTTACGAGGAGCTTGAGGAAATCCTGATTTCGGCCGACGTCGGCGTCAACACGGTAATGGAGCTGATCGAGGAGCTTCGTGCCGAAGTGCGCAAGCGTAAGCTGGAAAATCCGGCGGATTTGCAGCCGGTATTGTCGGAGAAGCTCGTCGGCATGATGCAGGGGGCCGAAGACAGCAGCTTGAAAATGGCGGCAAGCGGAATGACCGTTATTTTGTTCGTAGGCGTCAATGGCGTCGGTAAAACGACGACGATCGGCAAGCTAGCCCACCGCTTCAAGTCGGAAGGGAAAAAAGTGCTGCTTGCGGCGGGAGACACGTTCCGGGCGGCGGCGATCGACCAGCTGGAAGTATGGGGCCAGCGTGCCGGCGTCGATGTCATCAAGCATTCCGAAGGCTCCGATCCGGCAGCGGTGATGTTCGATGCGATCCAGGCGGCGAAAACGCGGGGCGTCGACGTCTTGCTGTGCGATACGGCGGGCCGTCTGCAGAACAAGTCGAACCTGATGGATGAACTGAACAAAATATACCGGGTGATCCGCCGGGAAATCCCGGACGCGCCGCACGAGACTTTACTCGTCATCGACGCGACGACAGGACAAAATGCGTTGTCGCAAGCGAAAATGTTCGGCGAGAAAACGGGCGTCACCGGTCTCGTGCTCTCCAAGTTGGACGGCACGGCCAAGGGCGGGATCGTCATCGCGATCCGTCACGAGCTGAACATTCCGGTCAAGCTGGTCGGACTCGGCGAGAAGATCGATGATCTGGAGCAATTCGATTCCGAGCAGTTCGTTCATGCGTTATTTGCCGGTTTAATCCAGAAAGAAACGGCTAACGAGGCGTAGTCGATTTAACAACGAAACAGGTATTGCTCCTTAAGGTCCCTTGCCTGGACGGGAAAAGACGGTCGTCTTATCCTTCCGGCAGGGCCTTTTTGTCGTTTTCGGCAGAACCTCGGCGGATAGTCACGACAAAGGACAAAACCGTTGTAACGGATCTATCCATTGACTGCAGCGGCAGTTAAGGGGAAGATAAACGGTATACGCACACTTTTCACAGCTAAGGGGATGTAAGCATGGAAACGAAATCAACAGCGTCTGCAAACTACGAACAATTTGCGCAGCTCGACATCCGGGTCGGGACGGTCGTTTCGGCCGAGCCTTTTCCCGAAGCCCGCAAACCGGCGATCAAGCTGACGATTGACTTCGGACCGCTCGGCATAAAGCGGACTAGCGCGCAAATTACTACCAGATACGAGCCGCAAACGCTTGTAGGAAGGCAAGTGACGGCAATTGTGAACTTCCCGCCCAAGCGGATCGCCGGCTTCATATCGGAAGTGCTTGTTCTTGGCGGCGTACCCGGCGAGGGGGATGTTGTCCTGCTCCGTCCGGACGAGCCCGTTGCTAACGGGACTCCAGTCGCTTAAGCAGCGCCAGCGGGAAACGCCGGTATGTGACGTTCAGACACGAATTCGGAAAAGACGTCTGACCGGCGTATTGCCGCGCCGCAAACTCGTTTTTATAATGAAACCCAAAGGAGCCTAATCCTTTGGGTTTTGTTGGTTGCGGTAAGCGGTTGGAGTAAGGCCGACATTTTGTCTAAACGCGGCATGGAAGTTTCCCGGCGACTGATAGCCGACCGCAGCCGCGATATCATGGACAGGCCGGTCCGTGTTTGTGAGCAGCTCCATGGCAATTTTCATCCGGGTCTCCAGCAGCTTCCGGCGAAAGGACGTGCGGTACAGCTCATTTAAGATACGGTGCAGCTGACGGGTGCTCACATTCAGCCGGCGCGCCAGCTCTTCCTCCTTGACCGCCTCATTATAGTGCGTGGCGAAGTACGCATCGATCAGCCCGGTCCGGTTATCATCCGGGTTCAAAGGTACAGCCGGTCTGTACTCCTCGGCAGGGGCATGCGGGGCGGAGCGGATCAGATCGATCAGCAGCTGGGCGAGCAAACTTTTCGTTTTGGCCCGGTAGCCGACCGGCTTCTCCAGCAGCTCCCGTTTAATAGCGGTCATAAGCGATTGCAGGCTTCCGGACGAATCCGTCTGCTTGTAGAAGGTCATCCCGTCCAGCACCTGAAGGAACGTTTCCGCTTCCGGATCGCGGGTTTGGCTATCGCGGTCAGCAGCTGCTCTGTAGTGGAAGCGCAAACATATTTTGCGCACCTGATCCTGCTTGCCGGACAATTGGGAATGATACGTTCCGGGCGGAATGACGCAGTACGTACCTTCCGGCAGCTCGTGCTGCTGGTCTTCGATGAGCATGACGCATCTGCCCAACTGGACAAGATGGACCTCGAAGTCGGCATGATTATGGCTTAACTGCTGGTCCCAGTCGTAATCGTCCGGGCGAAAAAAGCCGATGTCCAGACCGGCCTCGAAGAGCACGGTTCCGGCTTCCACAGTAATTTTGACGGACTCGCACGGCTCACGACGGCTTGGTTCCTGCACTTGATTCAACTCCAGCTCGGTTTATAGGGGGGCTTGACGTTCGTTGATTTTATCATAACGGACGGAGCATGGAGCGTAAATATCCGTTTTCCGCGGCAACAGTTTTATGAAATGGTCAGAAGGGGAGAGGTATACATGATTCGTTCGATCGTGCAACGAAACGATAACTTGGTGGAATTGAAGCTGGGCGGCGTAGAAGGACTGATCTCGTGCGAGATGCGGATCAGTGTGGACGGTTTAAACTGGAAAGCGGCCAGCCTATACCCCGGCTTGGATGCGGAAACGGTACTGAACGGAAACGGGTACTTATGGAGCCAGGCCGTATCCAAGGGGATCGTCCGGTTAAGCGGCCAAGCCGAGCCGAAGTTTTACTGGAACAGTTATTTGAACCTGGGCGCATACTGCGGCGCCGTGTCCGTTCGACTGATCGTCGTCGCGGTAGACGGTATTCACGAATATTCCGAATCCGTCGAATTATCGGACCGGGGAGTTGTATACTGCAGCGATTGGGTGTATCCGGCCGAAGGGACGGACGTTTCGGCTGCACACGGGGGCGAGGGGCGGCCGTTCGGCGTGCTGCGCAACGAGTTTTCACCGTATGCGACGATGACTTTACCCGCTTCCGGAGAGTACGATATTTATTTCGGCCTGCCGGCAGGAGGCTTGAGACAGCTGGTACGGATCGATGCCGAGCCGTTTTCCCGAATCGTCACCTCGGGCAACAGTATGGACTTATTGGAAAGCAGCTTTAACGGCAAAGCGAATAAAGAATTATACTGGAAGCGGCATAAGCTGGACGGAAGTGTTCTCGAATTAGCCAAACTGAAAGAGACGCTCGTGGAGCATCACCAGGCGGGGAAGATCGGGTATGTGAAGCTTGTCCCCGTAACCGAATCGCTGAAAACGGACGTTATTTCAGACAGGAGAGCTGTTCCGGAGCTTGTTCTGTATTATGAACCGTACAGCTATTCTCTCCATGGGTTCCATGACGGTGCGACGATGAACGGAGTGATGCTGGAGGAGTTTCTGCGTTTACAGCCGCGGGAAATTACATGCCAAACCGTCCGGATCGGGATGAAGTCGCTGCACCACAGCCGCTTTTTGCAAAGGCTGGACACTCCCGCCCGAACGGATGAAAACACGATTATCGACGACCCGGTCAAGCTGGCGAACAACTGCGATATTTTGTCGGAAACCGTTGCTTATGCAAAAGGCAGTGGAGTGCGGCTGACCGCCAACGTCGGAATGAACCGGCCTTACCTGTGGCTTCCCGCCATATCGGAACGATTTTCCCAAAGCAATCCGGGCCTGCTGTCCGGCGGGGAGTTCGATTACGGCAAAGAAGAAGTGCGCGAGTACGCGCTGCGCATCCTGTTCGAGCTGGTCGACAATTACGATATAGACGGTTTATTCCTGGACTATATGAGAAGCTTCGGCAATCAGACCGCGGAATCGATCGTGTATATATTGCAGAAAACAAAAGAGCGATTGAACCGCAAGTCGGCGGAAACGGGCCGGCCGCTTGATCTGAAGGTACGGATTCCGGCAGATCAGGCTCATTATTTCAGGGCGATGCAAATCAGTGTGGAACACGGATACGTCGACGGGATCGTACCTTCCAATTCGGCGACCAGCGAGCCGTTCCCGCCGGTGGAGCATTTCGTAGCGATGTGCAAAGGGACGGCCACCAAGGTATACGGCTGCATCGACGGGTGGAAACGATCCGTAGCTTCCGACCCGAGGGCGGGCAGTTTGTGTATGGCTCACTCCCCTCAGGATCTATTGCGGTATATCGATCATTACACGAATCTTGGCGTGGACGGCATCTTCATTTACCAAGCCGATCAATTTACGGCGAATCCGTTTCTGAATAAAGTGTTTGCCCCGGTCGAATGACCGGGGTTGTTTTTTGTCTGACAAGGTAAAATGCTTGACAACGCGCCGCCTACCCGCTATGATTAGTTTTGTCGCTGTAAAGGTGTTTTCCTTAACAGAGGGAGTGACGCAGGTGACAAGCGAAGAAGCGCTCAGCAAGACGAACCGGATCAACATGCTGTTTGACATATACGGCCCTTTGTTGACGGGCAAGCAGAGCACGTTTCTCGGTCTGTACTTTCACGACGATTATTCGCTCGGCGAAATAGCCGAGGAATATGAGATCAGCCGCCAAGCGGTATACGAACATATCAAGCGCGCAGAACAGGCGCTGGAGGATTACGAGGCGAAGCTGGGCCTGCTCCGCAAGCACGAGGAGCGCCGCCAGGTCGCAGAGCGGATCGAAAAGCTGTTCGCCGGCGAAACGTCCGCCCTTCCGGGCGAATTGAAAGAGCTGGTGCGAAAGCTGTACAATATAGATTGAACGACTGCAACACTGTACTTAGAACTCCACGGATGAAGCGGGGGGATGACCATGGCATTCGAAGGATTGACCGGCCGTTTGCAAAACGTGCTTACCAAGCTGCGGGGCAAAGGAAAACTGACCGAAGACGATGTGAACGAAGCGCTGCGCGAGGTGCGTCTTGCTCTGCTTGAGGCCGACGTCAACTTCAAAGTCGTCAAAGAGTTTATCGCCAAAGTGAAGGAGAAGGCGATCGGCCAGGAAGTGCTGAAGAGCTTTACTCCGGGCATGGTCGTCATCGATATCGTAAACAAAGAGCTGACCGAGCTTATGGGGGGCACCCAAAGCAAGCTGGCGAAGGCGAACAAGCCGCCGACAGTCATCTTGATGGTAGGCTTGCAGGGCGCGGGTAAGACGACGGCTTCAAGTAAGCTGGCCAAGCTGCTGCAGAAGCAGAACCATCGCCCGCTGCTTGCCGCTGCCGATATTTATCGTCCTGCGGCGATCAAGCAGCTTCAGGTGCTCGGCGAGCAGATCAAAGTGCCGGTGTTTACGCTCGGGGATCAGACAAGCCCGGTCGACATCGCCAAGGGCGCTTTGCAGCACGCGAAGGATAACGGAAACGACTACCTGATCATCGATACAGCCGGACGGCTGCATATTGACGACCAACTGATGAACGAGCTGAAGATGATCGTCGAGTCGGTGCAGCCGGACGAGACGCTGCTGGTCGTCGACGCGATGACAGGTCAAGAAGCGGTTAATGTCGCCGAGAGCTTCCATGCCCAGCTGGAGCTGACCGGCGTCGTTCTGTCGAAGCTGGACGGGGATACGAGAGGCGGAGCCGCCTTGTCGGTCAAGGCCGTTACCGGACGGCCGATCAAGTTCGCTTCGCTCGGGGAGAAGATGGATTCGCTCGAGCCGTTCCATCCGGAGCGGATGGCGTCGCGGATTCTCGGCATGGGCGACATGCTGTCGCTGATCGAGAAGGCGCAGGCCAACATCGACGCGGACAAAGCGGCCGAGATGGAACGCAAGATGCGCAACGCCGAGTTCACGTTCGAAGATTTTCTGGAACAGATGGAGCAGGTGAAGAAGCTCGGACCGCTTGACCAACTGCTCGATATGCTGCCCGGAGCGAACAAGATGAAGGGCATGAAAGACATGAAGGTCGACGACAAGCAGATGGGTCGCGTCGTCGCCATCGTCAAGTCGATGACTACCGAAGAGAAACGCAAGCCGGAGCTGCTGAACGCGAGCCGACGCAAGCGGATTGCGGCAGGCAGCGGCACCTCGATTCAGGACGTCAACCGTCTCATCAAGCAGTTCGACGATATGCGCAAAATGATGAAGCAGTTCTCGTCGATGATGGGACCCGGCGGTCCGAAAGGCATGAAAAACTTAAAAAACAAACTCGGCAAAGGCGGCGGAGGCTTCAAGTTTCCGTTCGGCTAAACCGGCGTCTATTCTGCAAGGGAGGTGAAATCAAATGGCAGTTCGCATTCGTTTGAAACGTATGGGCGCTCATAAAGCCCCTTTTTACCGCGTGGTTGTATCGGATTCCCGTTCCCCGCGTGACGGCCGATTCATCGAAGAAATCGGTACGTACAATCCGTTGACGAAACCGGCTGCAGTTACCATCGACGAGGAAAAAGCGTTGAAATGGCTGCAAGACGGCGCGCAAGCGTCCGACACGGTTCGCAACTTGTTCAGCAAAGCCGGAATCATGACGAAGTTTCACCAAATCAGACAACAGAAGTAATCTGTTGATTTGGAGGTTGCTATGAGAGATTTGATCACCGTTATCGCCAAGGCGTTGGTTGATCATCCGGAAGATGTCGTCGTGAATGAAGCCGAGGAGAAAGACGAGATCGTGTACCGGCTGTCCGTTCATCCGTCCGATATGGGCAAGGTGATCGGCAAGCAGGGGCGTATCGCCAAAGCTTTGCGCACTGTCGTCACATCGGCGGCCGTGAAACAAAACAAACGCGTGTCCGTGGAAATCGTCTCTTGACGTTTGAAGCGGACTCGCTTCCGTTTGCCTTCCGTTCCAGCCGCTATGCGGCAAGTATAACGGTTGGAACGGGAGCGCAAGCTGCAGGCAGGAAGGGTTAGGCCGCTCGCGCCTAGCCCTTTTTCCAAATCCGGAGGGCGGAGGTCCGCTGTCCTGCCCTGCTTCGAAAGCTCGGAATATACAAATGAATACCGGTTACATGGAGGGACATGGATGAGCGGAAAACTGTACAGTGTCGGTAAAGTAGTTAATACGCACGGCGTTCGCGGAGAGCTTAAAGTAGTGCCGCAAACGGACTTTCCCGAAGAACGGTTTGCCAAGGGCAGCCGGCTGATCGTGGTAAACCCGCAGAACGAAGCCGATCGTATGGCCGTTCAGGTGGAGTCGGCCCGTCTCAACAAAAACGTGTATATCGTCAAGCTGAAAGGGCACGTTAACATTAACGAAGTACTGCCTTACAAAGGCTGGGAGCTGAAAGTGGCGGAAGAAGAGCGGAAGCCGCTGGACGAAGGCGAATATTATTATCATGAGATTATCGGCTGCACCGTCGTTACAGAGGACGGGGAAGAGCTTGGAGTGGTAAGCGAAATACTGGCTCCCGGAGCGAACCACGTGTGGGTCGTCGAACGTCCCAAAGGCAAGCAGGTATTATTGCCGGTCATTGACGACGTCATTCTCGACGTGGATGTGGAAGCGAAACGGATCCGGGTTCATCTGATGGAAGGTTTGATCGACTGATGCGGATTGAGGTGCTGACTCTTTTTCCGAGTATGTTTGAAGGCGTCTTCGGTTCGAGTATATTGGGCAAAGCGCGGGATAAAGGAATCGTTTCGCTGCAAACGGTTAATTTTCGCGATTATGCGAGCAACAAGCACAATACGGTGGACGATTACCCGTTCGGCGGCGGGGGAGGCATGGTGCTGAAGGCGGAACCGATCTTCAGCGCCGTGGAAGAGCTGGCGCCGCCCGGAGGAGATCGCCCGCGGGTTATTCTCATGTGCCCGCAGGGCGAAACGTTTACACAGCGCAAAGCGGAGGAATTGTCGCGGGAAAGCCATCTCGTGTTCGTTTGTGGACATTATGAGGGGTACGATGAACGGATTCGCGAGCACTTGATTACAGACGAGCTCTCGATTGGCGACTACGTGCTGACCGGCGGCGAGCTGCCGGCGATGGTTGTGATCGACAGCGTCGTCAGACTGCTTCCCGGCGTGCTTGGCAACGAGCTGTCCGCTGTCACCGATTCGTTCAGCACGGGGCTGCTGGAATATCCGCATTATACGCGGCCTGCCCAGTTTCGGGAGTGGCCGGTGCCGGACGTGCTGTTATCCGGTCATCACGACAATATAGCCCGCTGGAGACGCGAGCAGTCGCTGCTCCGGACGCTGAGGAGACGGCCGGATTTGCTGGAGGATGCCGACTTGACGCCGAAGGAACGGGCGTGGCTGGAGAAGCAGCGGAGCGAGCCGGAGTCGTAACAGGGGAAAGCTAGAGCTTTCGATTGATATTTTAGAAGAGTTGCTTGCATTCATTAGGGTGGGTATGGTAAAATATCACCTGTTGTAGTTTTTAGTTCGGTGGTCCTCTGCGCGCCATGATGTCAGCCATATAGGGCTTTCGGAGCGAGTACGAACATCTGAGTGGAAGGAGGAAGTCAACCTATGAATCTTTTACGTGAAATTACGCAAGAACAGCTTCGTCAAGTACCAAGCTTTCGTCCAGGCGACACGTTGAAAGTGCATGTTAAGGTTATCGAGGGCTCGCGCGAACGGATCCAGCTGTTTGAAGGTGTTGTGATCAAGCGTCGTGGCGGCGGAATCAGCGAAACGTTTACCGTTCGCAAAGTTTCGTATGGCGTAGGCGTGGAAAGAACATTCCCGCTGCATTCGCCTAAGCTCGAGAAAATCGAGGTGGCTCGCCGGGGTAAAGTTCGCCGCGCGAAGCTCTACTACTTGCGCGGACTGCGCGGTAAAGCAGCTAGAATTCAAGAAATTCGTTAATCGGAATGGGGGCTTGTCGCAAACAAGTCCCTTTTCGTTTACCCGGATAGAGATAGGACGACTTCAGTAACATGCAGAAGGAAGCGTAATTCCGGAGCAGAAGGGGGAGGCTATGAGCGATAACGATCAAGCGAAACGTCCGGTTCCAGCGAATGCAAACGATATGCCGGACGAGAGCAAGCAGTCGGATTCAGACATGGAGCGCTCCACAGCTCCGGAAGCGGCAAGCGCCGAAGAGGGCCTGAACCGGAACGATGCGCCGCCGGCGAATGGACAAGTTGAGCCGGCACGTGAAACGGATGGGGCCGGCGTCCAAGCAGCGGCGCAGACCGGCGGCACCGCCGCCGCGAAAGCGAAAAACGAAGTGTGGGAATGGACCAAGGCGCTGCTGATTGCGTTCGCGCTCGCCTTTTTGATCCGCTACTTCCTGTTCGGCTCCTACATCGTGGACGGTCCGTCGATGAAACCGAATTTTCACACCGGCGAGCGAATTATCGTCAACAAACTGCTGTACAAGTTCCGTGAGCCGAAACGCGGCGAAGTGATCGTGTTCCACGCTCCGGGCAATAAAGATTTCATCAAACGCGTAGTGGCGCTCCCGGGCGAGACCGTTAAAGTGCAGGGCGATACCGTTTTTGTTAACGGACAAGCGGTGGACGAGCCGTTTTTGCGGGATGTCATAGAGAAAGCGAAGCAATCGGGCAGAACGTATAACGATCTGAACTGGCCGGAATCCAAAGTTCCGGAAGGGACCGTTTTCGTCATGGGCGATAACCGCTCGGACAGCACGGATAGCCGGATGATCGGGCCTGTGCCGTTTGACAATATCGTCGGGCGGGCGGATATCGTTTTTTGGCCGGTGAAAGATTGGCAATGGATTCATTAAAGAAATGAACGGACAGTCGGGAGGTGACGGCATGGCGACGATCCAATGGTTTCCCGGTCATATGACGCGGGCGAAGCGGCAAATCCAGGAGAAGCTGAAGTTGATTGATCTTGCGATCGAACTGCTGGACGCTCGGGTTCCGCTCTCCAGCCGCAATCCGATGATCGATGAAATATTGATGAACAAGCCTCGGCTCGTTTTGTTGAACAAAGCGGATTTGGCTGATCCGAGCGTTACCCGGGAATGGGTTCAATATTTTGCCGGCATCGGCATCGAGGCGCTGCCGATAGACTGTGTATCGGGCGAGGGCGTACGGGCCATCCCGGAGCGGGCGAAGCATGCGCTGAAGGACAAGATCGAGAAGCAGCTCAGCAAAGGAATGAACCCGCGTGCGGTACGGGCGCTGATCGTCGGTATCCCGAACGTAGGGAAGTCGACTTTGATCAACCGTCTCGCAGGCAAGCATATTGCGGCGACCGGAGACAAGCCGGGAGTGACGAAGGGGCAGCAGTGGATCAAGGCAGGCGGGGATCTGGAACTGCTCGATACGCCGGGGATATTGTGGCCGAAGTTCGAGGATCAGCAGGTCGGCTATAAGCTGGCGGCGATCGGGTCGATCAGCGATCAGATTTTGCAGGTGGAAGATGTGGCGTATCATGCGATCCGGTTTCTGATTGCCGGGTATCCAGGCGAGTTGCAGCAGCGGTACGAGCTGGACGAGCTTCCGTCCGGACAGTCGGAGCCGAATGCGTTCGTCGACGTGATGGAACGGATCGGCCGCAAGCGGGGCTGCCTGCAAAGCGGGGGTACGATCAACCTGGAGAAGGCGTCGATGGTCATCCTGCGGGATCTGCGAGGCGGTAAGCTGGGCCGGATCAGTCTGGAAAGCCCGAATCAGATGCAGTATATGACAAGCACTCTTGACGGCTGAACGTTACGCCGCCCGAGGGTGCTTTTTTGTCGTTACCGGGGGATTTAGGCTGAGCGATTTCCAGCGAATGTTTAGGAGGGATTTTTGCGGGAGGGATCAGATGCGGTCTTCCCACTTGTCCGTATTCCCGGTACAATGGAACATACAACGACCGATCATGGGGGAACGCAAGGTGCTGGAATATGAACGCGATTTATGGCAAAGCGGCATCCGATTCGTCGCGGGGATCGACGAGGTCGGACGCGGCTGTCTGTTCGGCGACGTAGTTGCCGCAGCGGTGATTTTGCCGGAGGGCTGCGAAATTGAAGGAATTAACGATTCGAAAAAGTTAAGCGAGAAAAAACGCGAGGAGCTGTATCCAATCATTACGGAGCGGGCGCTCGGGATCGGGATCGGCTGCGTGAGCGCTTCGGTAGTCGATTCGATCAACATTAAGCAGGCGGCCAGACTGGCTATGAAGAAGGCGCTGGAGCAGCTAAGCGAATCGGTCGTGCCGGACTATCTGCTGGTCGATGCGGAGAAGGTGGACAGCCCAATCCGGCAGCTCGCGGTTATACACGGGGATGCGCTTAGCCAGTCGATTGCGGCCGCTTCGATCATCGCCAAAGTAACCCGGGACCGTCTCTGTCTTCAGTGGGATATGGAATATCCCGAATACGGAATCGCGGCGCATAAAGGATACGCTACGAAAGCGCACAGGGAAGCGATACTCGAATACGGGGCTTGCCCGCTGCACCGCAAAACGTTTTTGAAAGGTTTGTTAAACGAGCAACTGGAGCTGTTCTGACTCCATAGGCCTATTAACAATAAATCCGTATCAAGCCGATATACATAACAAACAGATAAGACGGTAAAGGAGTCGGCGATATGAGCATGCAGATCGGTCAAATGATGCGGAATTTGCTTGGCGAGATGCAGCCGGCGGCAGATGCCAAATCGCTGGAGCTGAAAGTCGGCCAAATCGTCAAAGGAATGGTGCTGCAGCTGCTCGGTGAGCAGGATGCGATTGTTAATATAGGCGGGGTCCATATGAGGGCCAAGCTGGAAATTCCACTGCGCCAGGGATTGGTGACGTTTCTGCAGGTGATGCCCGATTCGAACGGCAGCCAATTGGTGCTAAAGCCGGTAAACGGGTCGGCGCTGCCGCTTGATGAAGGGGCGTTGTCCGAGCTTGTCAAAGGATTTCCTTCCAAAGACCAGCCTGCGCTGAAAGAATTGGCGAAGCAACTGCAGCAGGCGGATGTGCCTCCCACGAAAGCGAATCTGCAATCGTTTCATAAAATCATGACTCAGGCGCCTGCCCAGGTCCCGGCCAATCAATGGCTGGAAGCGGCTGTCGTGGCAAACGACCGGAATTTGCCCCTAACCCGGGAAACGGTAGCCGGCCTTCGGGAGGCGATGTTCGGTCCGGCGCTGCAGGAGAGGCTGGACGGACTCGAGGCGAGAGCTTCGGAAGCGTCGCGCACGCTCGCCGCAAGCGGTACGGCCGCAGAGCTGAAGCCGCTTCTGGACAAGCTGCAGCAGGCGATCGGCCAAGTCCGCGAGGCGGCAGGACGTATGCCGGCGGCGCTTGCGGAACAAGTCGCGCCGGACGTGCCGGCAAGACCGCAGACCTCTGCGGCGAATCCGGCCCCGGGAACGGCGAATGCTACCGCACGCGAGCCGATTCCATGGTCGCAGAGTGCGGGCGCTGCCCCTACGGCGGTGCCGGCTTCGGGTCCAGGAAGCGGAGGTGCTGCAACCGGGGCAAATGGTGCAGGACAAGCCGGGGACGGGAGGACGCCGGGGACGGCAGCAGGGACGGAAGCCGCTGTAAGCCGGGATTCGGCTATCCCCAAAGCGGCGAATCCGGCCGCGTCCGCTATTCCCGCTGCGCCCCAACCATCCGTAGAGCACGATCCGTCCTCCTCCGGCCGGCCGGCAGCTAGAGCCGACGACAATTGGATCTCACGCGTTCTGAAGGCGGTAGGCATGGATCACGAGCATCAGCTCGCCAAAGCGATCGAGAAGGCGGAGCCGAAGCCGGGAGGAACGCCTATGACGCACGACCCGGCCTCTGTGCGGCTTGCAGCGCAGGAACCGGAGGTCAGAGCCGTTCCATCCGATCCGGGCCGTCACGCGGCGGCTGACAGCCTCAAAAGCGTTCTGTTGCAGGTGATCAGTTCGAGTTCCGCTCCGGAGCCTCTGCGCGAGCAAGCTCAGCAGACTTTGCAGCAAATTACCGGGCAGCAGCTGCTGCTTTCACCGGACCGGGGGTCCGTATTCAGCCATGTCACTTTATTGCTGCCGGTGCGTCATGAAGGGAGCGAGCAGACGGCTGCGATTCACGTCCAATCGAGAAAAGGAAAACGGGGGGAAATCGACGCGCAAAATTGCCGGCTGCTGTTCGACCTGAACATGCAGACGCTTGGCTTGACTCTTGTCGACGTTCAGGTGTTCGATAAAAAAGTGCATCTGCAAGTGCATAACGATATGCCATTTCTCGGACCGCTGCTCCAGCAGTACCGCGATGAGATTGAAAACGGGTTAAGACAGAATGGATACCAGTTCATGGCGCTCAAGTGCAGCCCTTTTCCTCAGCCCGCACAGGCGGATTCCGACTCCTCCGGTATGGCTGTCCTGAATCCCGACAGAGCTGCGGCAGCATCCGGATTCCGCGTAAAGCCGTATAAAGGTGTGGACGTGAAAGTATGAACGGAAACAATAAGAAGGATCGGAACAGCAGCATCAAAAAAGCGGTAGCACTCCGCTACATGCCCGGCGAGAACACTTCCCCGGTCGTCGTAGCCAAAGGGAAGGGCCACATCGCGGAGACGATAATGGAGAAGGCGAAGGAGCACGGCGTCCCGCTGCAGGAAGATCCGTCGCTCGTCGAAGTGTTGTCCAAGCTGGATCTGAAGCAGGAAATCCCTTCCGAGCTTTACCAACTGGTCGCCGAAATATTAAGCTTCGTGTACCGGACCGATTCGCGCGCCAAGGCGGGAAGGGAAGAAGCGAAATGACGGGCGGAAGAATGGCAGACGGCAGACGTGCGCTGGGGCGCAAAGGGGAAGAGGCAGCCGCCGCTTACCTGGAAGCGGAAGGGTACCGGATACTGGAACGGAATTGGCGTTGTCCGAGCGGGGAGCTTGACCTGATCGCGGAGACGGATGGAGTTATCGTATTCGTTGAGGTGCGTTCTCGAAGAGATACCGGCACGTTCGGAACGGCGGAGGAGTCAGTCGACGCCCGCAAACGGAACAAGGTACGGGAGACGGCGAATTTTTACTTGTACCGCAATCGGGCTTTTGATAGAAAGACGCGGTTTGACGTCATTGCGGTCGCGTTTACGACCGGCGGGGAGCTGCTCCGAATCAATCACATTCCGTACGCTTTTTAATGGAATACGTAAGGGAAAAAGCCGCAAGACCGGTTCCGGTCTACGACGGCTTTTTCTTAGGTTGAGGGTGATGCGATCAGCTTTCGCCGGGAATGGAGCATTTGTTGCGGATAAACCGGATCTGATTTTCGATTCGGTTCAGCTGCTCCTGATCTTCTGGTAATGCCCCGCTGCGGCTGCGCAATTGCTCCGCCTCCTGCAGCAGGTTGTGCAAATCTTCGTCGGCGTTCGAGCAGTTATAGTCGCTTTCCAATTGATCCAGCATAGTAGCCTCCCTAGTGTCGTATTGCCCATGCAGCCAGCAAGCCTCGCAGAAGGGGCTGGCTCATACGGTAATGGGCGGTGCAACACTATTATGCATCGATGTCGGCCCGGATAATCGCAAGAGTGCGACGAACGGATATCGGGCCTTTTGGCGCGATCAAAAAAATAATAGATCAATCGGTTAACCAGAAAGGCTTAGCGACACGTATGATTGGACAACATAAGGTCCGCTATTTTTGATCGCGCCTTAGTCCGGATCATCCGAATTTATCTTCCATATTGCGGTCCAGACAGCGGTATTGAAGCGCCTCGGCGAGGTGTGCCGTCCGGATCGATCCGCTGCCGTCCAGATCGGCAATCGTCCGGGCTATTTTGAGAATGCGGTCGTGAGCCCGTACGCTTAAGCTTAAAGCTTCGAACGACTCGGCCAGCAGCTTGTCTCCATCCGGAGGGAGCCGGCAGTATTCACGCAGCAAGCGGCCGGACAACTCGCCGTTAAACCGGATTCCTTTGCCCGCATAACGCTCCGCCTGGAGCAGCATCGCACATTCCACCGACTGGCGGATCTGTTCCGAGGAAACGTTGCCCTCCGTTCGCTTCATCGAATCGAAATCGATGCGCGGAACCTCCACATGGATATCGATCCGGTCAAGCAGAGGGCCGGATATTCGGGAACGGTAACGCTGAACTTGAGGCAGACTGCACGAACAGGCCGCTGCCGGTCCGGAGAAGCCATAAAATCCGCAAGGACAGGGGTTCATTGAACCCGTCAGCATAAAATGGGTTGGGAATGTAAATACCGCTTTCGCCCGGCTGATCGTCACGCGCCGGTCTTCGATCGGCTGACGCAGCACCTCCAGCACATTCCGCGGAAATTCCGGCAGCTCGTCGAGAAACAGGACGCCGCGATGGGCCAAGCTGACTTCGCCCGGCTTCGGAACGCTGCCTGCGCCGACAAGTCCGCCCATCGATACGGTGTGATGCGGATTGCGAAACGGTCTTGCCCGGATCAACGTCGTGCGGTCCTTTAATTGGCCTGCAGCACTATATATTTTCGTTACTTCAAGCGATTCCTCGTCCGACAAGACGGGGAGGATGGAGGGCAGCCTGCGGATCAGCATCGTTTTTCCGGAGCCTGGCGGTCCGACGAAAATCAGATTATGCATCCCGGCCGCAGCGATCGTTAGAGCGCGTTTCGCCTGATGCTGACCGCACACCTCGACAAAATCTTCAGCCCATGTTTCGACAAACTGCGGCTGCAATTGATCATTTGACGGGCGCCGTGAATCGGGTAGGCTCTTAAATATGTCGTTCCCACTATACTGAAGCAGTTCCTTCAAATTGTGAATGCCTGCGATCCGCATGCCTTCGATCAGGGCGGCCTCCTCCGCATTCTCCGCAGGCAGCAGCACGTTCGTTAGCCCCCTGCGTCTGGCTGCATCGACCATCGGCAGCACGCCGTGCACAGGCCGCAGCCGGCCGTCGAGCGACAGCTCGCCGATCGTCAGGCAGCGGTCCAGACCTGGCAGCGACAGTTGGCCGCTTGCCGTGAGGATGCCTGCGGCAATGGCCAAATCGAACGAGGCGCCTTCCTTGCGGACGTCGGCCGGAGCCAGATTGACCGTAATCCGTTCCATCGGAAAGGCGGCTCCCGTATTTTTGATCGCAGATCGCACCCTTTCCGCAGATTCCCGCACGGAGCTGTCCGGAAGTCCGACGATTTGAAAAAACGGCAAGCCGTTGCTAATATCAATCTCCACATCCACGACCGTACCGTCAATCCCTTGCAGGCAAGCGCCATAGCGGTTGTCGTACATAACCAAAAACACCTCTTCTCGGAATGATAACCCAGGCCGGGCATGATAGGCCAAGCGGGTCGGTTGCCGGAAAAGGTGCTTCCTTATCGTCCGTATTACCGAAATTTACTCAGATTGTAAGAAGTAGTTATTCGCCGCGGCGATACGGTTTTCCTTCCCGGCCCAACATTTTTATTAAAATCCGATCCGTTGGAGATACTGGAATGTAACGGAAATGAGGTGAGACTACATGGAGGAAAAAGCGTACTTTTGTCCCAATTGCCGTTCAAACCGGACGAAGTTCCGGGTTTATGCGACAACGTCCCAATCGTTTATGAAAGAGCCGGTGACCGGGGAAATCTACAGCATGGCCGATCCCGTTCCGGTTGAGGATGCCGAGCCGACGATCGGTTGTCTCGTGTGCGGCTTTGCCGGCAATGAGATGCGGTTCGTCAAGCAGGCGGAGCGCGAGCCCAGAATGGCTTCGCCAACGAATCCGGTGTATTGAAGGACGGGTCCGCGCGTATAGTCCGGCCCCTTAGCGATAGCGCGAGCTTTCCGAGTTCGGGAGCTGCGCTATTTGCATGTCTAAGCGTATGGAACGCCTCCTAACGTTCCGGCTGTCTTTTTGTCGTCTTAATCAAAAAAACGTACATTGTTCACAAAAAATTCAGGAAAGTGTCGATGAAACGTGATACAATGAGTAGGGCATTTTTGGGGATACACCGAATCGACGGAGTTGCTTTACGTTCGGTCGGGAGAGGGCAATTTGCCTTTTTTTGCATACAAACTCACCCAAGACAGTTGATAGGAGGATTCGAGAATGAATATCCATGAGTATCAAGGCAAAGAAGTCCTGAGACAATATGGCGTTGCGGTTCCTCAGGGCAAAGTGGCGTTTACCGTCGACGAAGCCGTCGAAGCGGCAAAAGCTCTCGGCACCCAGGTGGTCGTCGTCAAAGCTCAAATCCATGCAGGCGGCCGCGGTAAAGCGGGCGGCGTCAAAGTGGCTAAAAACCTCGACGAAGTGCGTACATATGCCGAGCAAATTCTCGGAAAAGTACTCGTAACGCACCAAACCGGGCCGGAAGGCAAAGAAGTGAAGCGTTTACTCATCGAAGAGGGCTGCGACATCAAGAAAGAGTACTATGTGGGCGTGGTCGTAGACCGCGCTACCGGCCGTGTCGTCATGATGGCTTCCGAAGAAGGCGGTACCGAGATTGAGGAAGTTGCCGCACATACCCCGGAGAAAATTTTCAAAGAAGTGATCGATCCTGCAATCGGCTTGATGCCTTTCCAAGCCCGCAAGCTGGCTTATGCGATCAACATCCCGGCTCCGCTGGTCAATAAAGCGGTTCAGTTCATGACAGCTTTGTATACCGCATTTGTGGACAAGGACTGCTCGATCGCGGAGATCAACCCGCTCGTCGTAACCGGCGACGGCAACGTGATGGCGCTTGACGCCAAGCTGAATTTCGACTCCAACGCTTTGTTCCGTCATAAAGACATTTTGGAGCTTCGCGACCTGGACGAAGAAGACGAGAAAGAAATTCAAGCATCCAAATTCGACCTGAGCTACATCGCGCTTGACGGCAACATCGGTTGCATGGTTAACGGCGCGGGTCTTGCCATGTCGACGATGGATATTATCAAATATTACGGCGGCGAGCCGGCGAACTTCCTCGACGTAGGCGGCGGCGCAACGACCGAGAAAGTTACGGAAGCGTTCAAAATCATTTTGTCCGACCCGAAAGTAAAAGGCATCTTCGTCAATATTTTCGGCGGCATCATGAAATGCGACGTGATCGCAGACGGCGTAATTGAGGCAGCTAAGCAAATCGGCTTGGATCGTCCTCTTGTCGTGCGTCTGGAAGGTACGAACGTCGAGCTTGGCAAGAAGAAGCTGAATGAATCCGGTCTGAACATTGTGGCGGCCGACTCGATGGCGGACGGCGCGCAAAAAATCGTTTCGCTGGTGAAGTAATTCGAGAGGAGATGGACAACGATGAGCATTTTGATCGATAAAAATACGAAAATCATTACGCATGGCATCACCGGTTCGCAAGGGAAGTTCCACACTCAAGGCGGACTCGAGTACGGCTCGCAATTCGTCGGCGGAGTAACGCCGGGCAAAGGCGGTACGGAAGTCGAGTTCTCGCTGGAGAACGGCACGACCGTCAAATTGCCTGTGTTCAACACGGCTATCGAAGCTAAAAAAGCGACGGGTGCAACTGTATCGCTCATTTTCGTTCCTCCGGCTTTCGCTGCGGATTCGATTATGGAAGCGGTCGACGCGGAGATGGATTTGGCCATCTGTATTACCGAAGGTATTCCTGTACTCGACATGGTTCGCGTCAGCCGTTATATGGAAGGCAAGAAAACCCGTCTGATCGGGCCGAACTGCCCGGGTGTCATCACTCCGGATGAGTGCAAAATCGGCATTATGCCGGGTTACATCCATTTGAAAGGTCATGTGGGCGTCGTATCCCGCAGCGGTACGCTTACATACGAAGCGGTTCATCAGCTGACGACCCGCGGCATCGGCCAATCCACGGCTGTAGGGATCGGCGGAGACCCGGTTAAAGGCTCCGAGTTTATCGACATCCTCAAACTGTTCAACGAAGATCCGGATACGTATGCGGTTATTATGATCGGCGAGATCGGCGGTACGGCGGAAGAAGAAGCGGCCGAATGGATTAAAGCGAACATGACGAAACCTGTCGTCGGCTTTATCGGCGGCCAAACGGCGCCTCCGGGAAAACGGATGGGACATGCCGGCGCGATCATCTCCGGCGGCAAAGGAACAGCTGCAGAGAAAGTATCGACGCTTGAGGCTTGCGGCATCAAGGTTGCTCCTACGCCTTCCGAGATGGGCTCCACGCTCGTCAGCGTTCTGGAGGAAAAAGGACTGCTCGAGAAATGCACCGTTAAAAAATAAATATATACAATAATATGTATTTAATGAAGGTAAGCAACCTTCCGCATCCCGGTTCCGGGTACGGAAGGTTTTTTTGTTTTTTCGACAAAAATCCGCAAAGGATGCCCGGTTCCCATCGGGTCTACAAAATAGGAGGTGCTTTACTTCATGAACGATCGTAAGGTATTATTTGGATTGCACGAGTTAGAGGGGGTTGGCTGGAAATCGATAAAGCTTCTGGAATCGGCCGTATCCGGAGCCTGGTCGGAATTGCGCCTCATGAGCCCGGAGGAGTTGAAGGCGGCCGGGCTTAGGGCAGCTGCAGCCGAGAACGTTTATGCGCGCCTTCGCGACGAAGCTTCGATCGACAAAAGAGCCGGGGAATACGCGAGCCGCCGCATTTCGATCGTCACGGTCCTTGATCCGCATTATCCCGCACTGCTGAGAGAAATCGCCCAGCCTCCGTGGGTGCTTTATTGCAAGGGAGAACTGAGCGTGCTCGAGCGGGCGGCGATTGCCATTGTCGGTACACGTTCTCCTACTGCGTACGGGAGAAAGGCCGCCTTTGATCTGGCCCGGGATTTGTCCGCCGCAGGCGTATGTGTAGTGAGCGGACTGGCGCGCGGGATCGACAGCTGCGCACATCGCGGAGCTTTGACGGGAGAAGGAGGGACGGCCGCTGTACTCGGATGCGGCCTGGATACGGTGTATCCGCCTGAAAACGCTTCCCTGTATGACGATGTAACGAAGAAAGGGGTTTTGTTGACGGAATATCCGCTGGGCACCCAGCTGCGTCCGGGTCTGTTTCCGCAGCGCAACCGGATCATCTCCGGGTTAAGCCTCGGGACGATCGTGGTGGAGGCGGCGTCGCGAAGCGGGTCTTTGATTACGGCGGATATGGCGCTGGAGCAGTCGAGAGACGTATTTGCGGTTCCGGGACCGATCTCGTCGCCTAAAAGCGAGGGAGCTTTGGAGCTCATCCGCCAGGGGGCGAAGATGATCGCAAGCGCGGACCATGTTCTGGAGGAGTACCGGCACCTGATGAGGCGGGTGACCGAAGGCCGCAAAGAGGCTCCCGAGCCCGGTCCGTCCTTAAGCGAAGACGAGCGAAAACTGCTCGCCTGGATGACCGCCGTTCCGGTAACGTTCGACGAATTGTTGGAGCTTTCCGGATTCGAATTTGGACATTTGCATTCAGTTCTGTTAAATTTAATTTTGATAAAAAGGATTACGCCCTTGCCCGGCTCGTCTTACATCGCTTTATAGTGCGAGTTCAAAAAGTCCGGTTTTCAGCACCGAGAAGATGGGATGAAGCAAGGAAATGAGGAGCGGAGCGTAGTGGAAACTACGTGAGCACCGGAAGTTCCGGCTGAATTCCATATTCGATGACGAGTAGGCTTCCTGATCGGCCTCGTGATCAAAAGTGGACTTTTTGAACAACCTCTTATAGCGGCGGTGACGAACGGTCCGGGCATACGCATACAATGGAACAGCCACTTACGAGGGGAGGACGGCGAGCCTATGGCGGATTCGTTAGTCATTGTGGAGTCACCCGCAAAAGCAAAAACGATCGGCAAATATTTGGGAAGCAAGTTTATCGTGAAAGCGTCCATGGGCCATATCCGGGACCTTCCAAAAAGTCAGATCGGCGTCGAAGTTGAAAACAAGTTCGAACCGAAATATATAACGATCCGGGGCAAAGGCTCCGTTCTGAAAGAATTGAAGGATGCAAGCCGCAAAGTGAAAAACATCTATCTAGCGGCTGACCCCGATCGCGAGGGGGAGGCGATCGCCTGGCACTTGGCGCATTACCTCGAACTGAGCGAGAAGGAGCCTTGTCGTGTTGTTTTTAATGAGATAACGAAACAAGCGGTGAAGGATGCATTCAAGCAGCCGCGGCCTATCGATATGGATTTGGTGAACGCTCAACAGGCGCGCCGCATTTTAGACCGCCTTGTGGGCTACAAAATCAGCCCTCTGCTGTGGAAAAAGGTAAAGAAGGGACTTTCGGCCGGCCGCGTGCAGTCCGTCGCCGTAAAGCTTATTATCGACCGCGAGAACGAGATCAAGCTTTTCGTTCCGGAAGAGTATTGGTCGATCACGGCGATGCTGGATGTGAACGGTTCGGCGTTCGAGGCGAAATTTTACGGAATCGGCGGAGAGAAGAAAGAGCTGAACCGCGAAGCCGAAGTCCAGGACATCCTGAAACGGATCGAACAGGAGACGTTCACGGTCAGCGAAGTGAAGGAGAAGGAGCGTCAGCGCAATCCGGCGCCGCCGTTCATTACGAGCTCCTTGCAGCAGGAGGCGGCCCGCAAGCTGAATTTCCGGGCGGCCAAAACGATGCAGGTGGCGCAGCAGCTGTACGAGGGCGTCGATATCGGCAAAGAGGGCACGGTCGGTTTGATCACGTACATGCGTACCGACTCGACCCGGATTTCGCCAGTTGCGCAGGAAGAAGCCAAAGAATATATACAGCAAGCCTATGGAGCGGATTATTATCCGGAAACGCCGCGTGTTTATTTAAAAAAGGGAGCCAACGCCCAAGACGCTCACGAAGCGATTCGGCCTACGTCCGTAGCCAAAACGCCGGAAGAAATGAAGGGGTATTTGAGCCGGGATCAGTTTCGTCTTTACAAGCTGGTATGGGAACGCTTCGTCGCCAGCCAGATGGCTTCGGCCGTGTTGGATACGATGACGGTCGACATAAAGGCAGGCGATGTGACGTTCCGCGCCGCCGGCTCCAAAGTGAAGTTTCCCGGCTTCATGAAAGTGTACGTGGAGGGCAACGACGACGGCAGTACGAACGAGGACGACAAGTTTTTACCGCCGCTACAACCGGACGATAAGCTGGGCAACCAAGGCATCGAGCCGAAGCAGCATTTTACCCAGCCGCCTCCGCGTTACTCGGAAGCACGACTGGTCCGGGCGCTGGAGGAGATGGGAATCGGAAGACCGAGCACGTACGCGCCGACGCTGGAGACGATTCAGAAGCGCGGTTACGTCGCGATGGAGGAGAAACGGTTCGTCCCGACGGAGCTCGGCGATCTGGTCATCCAGTTGATGGCGGAATTTTTCCCGGAAATTTTAAACGTCGAATTCACCGCCCATATGGAGGAAGAACTCGATTTTGTCGAAGAAGGCAAGGTCGACTGGGTCAAGGTGCTGGACGAATTTTACGTTACGTTCGAGAAGCGGCTTGAAGTAGCCGAGGAAGAAATGAAGGAAGTCGAGATTCAGGACGAAGTAACCGACATCTTGTGCGAGAAGTGCGGCCGCAACATGGTCATCAAGATGGGCAGATTCGGCAAGTTTCTGGCTTGTTCCGGTTTTCCGGACTGCCGGAACGCGAAGCCGATCGTCAAAGAGGTTGGCGTTACTTGCCCGAAATGCAAAGAAGGCAACGTCGTCGAACGGCGAAGCAAAAAAGGGCGCATCTTCTACGGCTGCGATCAGTACCCGGGCTGCGATTACGTCTCCTGGGATAAACCGTCCGGCAAGCCGTGTCCGAACTGCAGCACCATGCTGGTGGAGAAGTACGCCAAATCCGGCTCCCACCTTCAATGTCCGGATTGCGGATACAAGGAAGAGATGCAGCAAACGGACGGCGACGGCGATACCGACGCGGATTGATGGAATCCCGAGCTCTGCTGCCATGCTGCGGCAGAGCTTGGACAGGTAAAGCGCGGATCGTGATAACAGGAGGAGCTTACCATTGACTAACGCTAGCAAAGTAACGGTGATCGGCGCCGGCCTGGCCGGCAGCGAGGCAGCCTGGCAGATTGCCAGCCAGGGCGTTCCGGTCGTGTTGTACGAGATGCGGCCGGTCCGCAAAACGCCTGCCCACATCACGGATCAATTCGCTGAACTGGTATGCAGCAATTCGTTGCGGGCCAACGGACTGACGAATGCGGTAGGGGTATTAAAAGAAGAAATGCGCCGGATGAACTCCCTCATCATGAGCTGTGCCGACAAACATGCGGTTCCGGCCGGAGGCGCGCTTGCGGTTGACCGCGACGGCTTCTCGGGAGAGGTGACGTCGACGCTGCGGAATCATCCGTTGATCGAAGTCCGCAATGAAGAGCTGCCGGCGCTGCCGGAAGGGATTACGGTGGTAGCGACCGGTCCGCTGACGTCCCCGTCCTTATCGGACGAGCTGAAGCGGCTCACAGGCGAAGAATATTTGTATTTCTACGATGCTGCCGCCCCGATTGTGGACAAAGATTCGATCGATATGAGCAAAGTGTATTTGGCTTCCCGTTACGACAAAGGGGAGGCCGCTTATTTGAACTGCCCGATGACGGAGGAGCAGTTCGACGCCTTCCATGAAGCTCTGATCAGTGCCGAGACGGCGCCTATGAAAGAGTTCGAGAAAGAGATTTACTTCGAAGGCTGCATGCCGATCGAGGTGATGGCCAGACGCGGCAAGCAAACGGCACTGTTCGGCCCGATGAAGCCGGTCGGACTGGTTAATCCGCATACCGGCAAACTGCCGTACGCCGTCGTTCAACTGCGCCAGGATAACGCCGCAGGAACGTTATACAATCTCGTCGGCTTCCAGACGCATCTGAAGTGGGGGGAGCAGAAGCGGGTGTTCTCGCTTATCCCCGGTCTGGAGAACGCGGAATTCGTCCGCTACGGCGTCATGCACCGCAATACGTTTATCAGTTCGCCCAAGCTGCTTCATCCGACGTACCAGTTTAAAGGCCGTCACGATCTGTTCTTCGCCGGACAGATGACCGGAGTCGAAGGATACGTGGAGTCTGCGGCTTCGGGGATGATTGCCGGGATCAACGCAGGGAGGATGGCGCTCGGACAAGAATGCGTCGTAGTGCCGCCGGAAACGACCCTTGGCAGTATGGCTCATTACATTACGACTACCGACCCGAAACATTTTCAGCCGATGAACGCCAATTTCGGTCTGCTTCCTCCGCTTGGAGAGAAAATTCGCGACAAAAAACGTAAAAATGAGCTGCTTGCCGAACGCGCGCTGCAAACAATTCAGAATTTTTCATATAATGTACACAATTTGACTTGTATGTAAAAGCTCCGCTATGGTACGATGAACATGTTTTCATAAGTGAAACCCATTTTCGGAGCTGCAAGCTCGTTTCGATTCAGACGACAACCTTTTAGCAAAATACGGGAAACAGCAGCAGATCGAACATTTGGTGCTGTTTCCTGCCGTTTATACGGGTTCCGACGTTTCCGGCAAATGGAAATACCGGCCGAAGCCGTTTATGGACCTGAACGTACATAGCAGCGGTATAGCGGTATACAGGTTAGCACAGATAAGGGGGGATCACGGTGGGTGACTTTCACGCGACTACGATATTTGCCATCAGGCATGAAGGTAAAGGCGCCATAGCGGGAGACGGACAAGTGACGTTCGGGAACAGCATGGTGATGAAGTCGAAAGCCAAAAAAGTAAGGCGCTTGTACCGGGGCAAAGTAATAGCCGGATTCGCAGGCTCCGTGGCGGACGCGGTGACGTTGTTCGAGAAATTCGAGGCGAAGCTTGAGGAACACCAGGGCAATTTGCTTCGCGCGGCCGTCGAGCTGGCCAAAGACTGGCGCTCCGACCGGGTGCTTCGCAGGCTGGAGGCGATGATGATCGTCATGGATTCGCAAAGCCTGCTGCTTATTTCCGGGAATGGCGAGATTATCGAGCCGGACGACGGTATTCTTGCGATCGGTTCCGGGGGGAGCTTCGCGCTGGCCGCCGGACGCGCCTTGAAACAGTTCGCCCCGCATCTGACCGCCAACGAGATCGCCAAGGCATCGCTGGAAACGGCTGCCGACATCTGCGTATTTACAAACCGGAACATTATTGTGGAAGAAATATAATCGCGCCATAACCGGGAGGGACTTCCATGAACAATCGCGCTCTGACGCCCAGACAAATCGTATCGGAGCTTGATAAGTATATCGTCGGACAAAAGCAAGCCAAAAAATCGGTGGCGATCGCACTGCGCAACCGGTACCGCCGAAGTTTGCTCGGCGAATCGATGCGGGACGAGATCGTCCCGAAAAACATTTTGATGATCGGTCCGACCGGTGTCGGCAAAACGGAAATCGCCAGACGTCTGGCCAAGCTCGTCGGAGCGCCGTTCGTCAAAGTAGAGGCGACCAAGTTCACCGAAGTCGGATACGTCGGCCGCGACGTGGAATCGATGGTCCGCGATCTCGTGGAAACGTCGATCCGCATGGTCAAGGCGGAGAGAACGGAAACCGTGAAAGATAAAGCGGAACAGCTTGCCAACGAACGGATCGTGGCGATTCTCGTACCGTCCTCAACTCCTCCGAAGTCGCAGCGCAATCCGCTGGAGATGCTGTTCGGCGGTTCCCAGCAGCAGCCGGCTGCCGAGAAAGAAGAGACCGATCACAATATCATCCAGCGCCGTCAGGAAGCGAAGGAGAAGCTGCGCCGCGGAGAGCTGGAGGAGCAGATGATCGAGATCGAGGTGGAGGATACCGCGCCGTCGATGCTGGATATGTTTGCGGGGCAAGGCAACGAGCAGATGGGGATGAACATGCAGGAAATGTTCGGAAACCTGATGCCGAAACGGACGAAAAAGCGCAAGCTGCCGATCAAGGAAGCCCGTCAGGCGCTGATTCAGGAAGAAGCGCAAAAGCTGATCGACATGGACGAAGTGGTGCAGGAGTCGGTCAAGCGGGCGGAACAGACCGGCATTATTTTTATCGACGAGATCGATAAAATCGCCAGCTCCGGCCGGGGGGGCGGCCCCGACGTTTCCCGCGAGGGCGTGCAGCGCGATATTTTACCTATCGTAGAAGGTTCGACGATCATGACCAAGTACGGGCCTGTGAAAACCGATTACGTGCTGTTTATCGCCGCAGGCGCGTTCCATATCGCCAAGCCGTCCGATCTGATCCCCGAGCTTCAGGGACGGTTCCCGATCCGCGTCGAGCTGACGAATTTGACCCAGGACGATTTCGTTCTAATTTTGAAAGAACCGCAAAATGCGCTGACCAAACAATATACGGCGCTGCTTGAAACCGAAGGCATTCGTGTCGAATTTTCGGACGAAGCGATCGCGGAGCTTGCCAAAATCGCGGCGGAGGTCAACCAGAATACGGACAACATCGGAGCGCGAAGACTTCATACGATTTTGGAGAAGCTGCTTGAGGATCTGTCGTTCGAAGCGCCGGACATCACGCTTGACCATATCGAAATTACGCCCGAGTACGTGCGAGAGAAAGTGGCTGGAATCGCGCAGAACCGCGACCTGAGCCAATACATTTTGTAGGGCGCATGTTCTGCAATACACCGGGAGGCTTACGCTATGAGTTTACTGAGCAAGACAAGAAGTTTGAACCGATTGCTGCAGAAGGCTGCCGGCAATGCCGTCAGCTTTATGGAGATGTCGGAAGTGCTGCGGGATCTGATTGCGGCGAGCGTGTTCGTCATCAGCCGAAAAGGCAAAATACTCGGATACGCGACGACCGGCGAGCCGTTGTCGGAGCCGATGCACGAGATGATCGTACTGAACCGCAGGCTGCCCGAAGAATATAACAATGTGTTGAAACGAATCGAGGAGACATCTTCGAACGGGGAGACCGACAGTCCTTATCAGATGTTTACCGAAAAAATAAATGCATTTTTCGACAATTCTCACGTAACGATCATCCCGATCATTGGAGGAGGAGACCGGCTCGGCACGGTTGTGTTGACCCGCAGCGGCAATTCCTTTATCGACGACGATTTGATTATGGCCGAATACGGCTCGACCATTGTAGGCATGGAGATATTGCGCGAGCACGCCGAAGAAATCGAGCAGGACGCGCGTACCAAGGCGGCTGTGCAAGTGGCGGTCAACTCGTTGTCGTACAGCGAGATGGAGGCCGTCGATCATATTATTGAAGAGCTGAAGGAAAAAGAGGGATTGCTCGTCGCAAGCAAAATCGCCGACAGAGTCGGAATTACCCGTTCGGTGATCGTGAACGCGCTACGCAAGCTGGAAAGCGCGGGAGTGATCGAGACGCGTTCGCTTGGGATGAAGGGGACCTATATCAAAATATTAAATGAACAGCTCGTCCAAAGCGTAGCCAACGCCAGAGCGTAAAGCGGCCGGCAGACGCCATAAAAACAGCCCTGTCTTCCTAAAGATAGGGCTTTTTGCTTATTGTAAACTTTTCGGTATAGATAGAATATATATATGGTTCGTATGCAACAAATTTAGACAAATTCTTTATTTTTTTTAGTAAAGAAGTCGAATAAAGAAGGAATCGACAAAGGCGTGAAGAATAACATTACATAAAACTTTTCACGGGAAAGTGGGTAAAATGGAATGGCTTTTTGGGACACTCCGAGCCTAGGGCTAATGGAACGTACGTTGGATGCCGCCTCCTTTCGACAAAAAGTGATGTCCAACAATGTGGCAAATGTCGACACGCCTTATTTTAAAAGGTCCGATGTGCAGTTCGAGGAGCTTCTGGAGAAGGAATTGATAAAAAACAGTCTCCAGGGCCGAAGGACCGATCCGCGGCACATTCCGATCGGGGTTCCGGCGGCGCCGGTCGCTCCGAAAGTGGTCACTGACGAAACAACATTGATGAACAACAACCTCAACAACGTCGATATCGACTACGAAATGGCGCTGCTCGCCAAAAACCAGCTTCGTTACAACGTTATCGTAGGCCAGGTCAATTCCGATCTGAAGCATTACAGAACCGCATTGAATGGAGGAAGATGATAAGTGAAATTGACTAACGGCTTCGACATTAGCGCTTCCGCTCTAACCGCCCAGCGGTTTCGGATGGACGTCATCTCTTCGAATATGGCGAACGCGGATACGACCCGCGGCAAGCTGGTGGACGGCCGATGGGTGCCTTATCAACGCAAAATGGTGACGATGGAAGCGAAGGAGCAGGCACCCTTTTCGCAATACTTGAATCAGTCGATGCGGGATTTGACGGGCGAAGGGGTAAGAGTATCCCGGGTGTTCGATGATGAGGCCCCGTTCAAGCAGGTATATAATCCTACTCATCCGGATGCCGACGAGCGCGGTTATGTGCAGATGCCGAATGTCGATATTTTAAAAGAGATGGTCGATCTGATGTCGGCGACCCGTTCGTATGAGGCGAACGTCACGGCTCTAAATGCTACGAAAGCAATGGTCTCCAAAGCGCTGGAGATCGGGAAATAGATAATTTCATTAATCGGGGGGACGCTGCATGATCGAACAAATTGGCTTTTTACCCAAAAAACCGCTCGTTTCCTTAAGCGACAAAACAAACGGCGAAGCCGGAGCGGCTCAAATCGGCAAACAGTTCGGCTCGTTTCTGAACGATGCTATGAACAACCTGAACAAGCAGCAGACAACTGTGGAGACGCTCAACGATAAATTTATCGTCGGGGAAATCGCTGATGCGCACCAACTGACGATTGCGGCCGAGAAGTTGGCCCTTAGTCTGGAAATGACGGTCGTGATGCGCAACAAGGTTATTGAAGCTTACCAGGAGATTATGAGAACACAGATCTGATCGTACATAGATTTATGAAAGATTGCCAACTTCATAGAAGCATTCAGAAACACACCAGCAATCGCAGCAGATTCCCGGACGGGGTGACATAGTGAACGAGACACTTGTCCAATATCGAGACAAAACGACTCAGTATTGGAAGCAGCTGAGCAAAAATCAAAAGTTTATGGTGCTGGGTACCGTCGTGATTCTGATCGCGGTAATTATATTGACCTCCGTCAATTTATCAAAAACCGAATATGTCACGGCGTTCTCCAACCTGCAGCCGAACGATGCGGCGAGCATTAAAAAATATTTGGATGATTCGAAAGTACCCTATCAATTAGGCGCCGACGGTAAAACGATCGCGGTTCCGGCCAGCCAAGCGGCATCGATCAAGCTGGAGGTAGAATCGCAAGGGCTGAATAACAGCGGATCGCTCGGTTATGCGGCATTTGCCGGAAGCAATACGTTCGGGATGTCGGATAACGAATTTAACGTCAAACTGATCAATGCCGTACAAGGCGAAATTCAGCAAATGTTTAACCAGATCAACGGGGTAGCCAGTTCCAAGGTGTTGATCACGGTACCGAAGGAAACGGCGTTTATTACGACGGAGCCTCAGGAATCGACCGCATCGGTCGTACTAAACATCCAGAACGGGTACCGGTTCGATCAAACCCAGATCGATACGATGTATAATCTGGTCGCCAAGACGATTCCGAAACTGAAATATGAGAATATTACTATCTCGAACCAGAACGGGGAACCGCTGCCTTATTCCAAGACGAACGGGGCGGTTGCGGGAGCGGCCGGACAAATTCAACAGCAGTTCCAGGTGAAAAATCAGTTCCAGAACGAGCTGCAAAAAAACATAATGAGTCTTCTGGGCAAAATCTACGCTCCGAATAAAGTCGTTGTCAGCGTAATCTCCACTCTTAACTTCGATCAAAAAACAAGCAAGCAAAATCTGGTTTCGCCGGTCAATACGGTAGACAACCGGGGAATCGAAATCAGCCTGCAAGAGAACAACAAGTCGGCCACCAATTCCGGAGCGGCCAACGGCGGAGTGCCGGGGACAGGTACGACGGACGTTCCGACCTATCAAGGCGGGCAAAATGCGGCCGGACAATCGCAGTCGGAAGAAACGAACCGAATCGTCAATTTCGAAGTGAACCGGATTACGAACGATATCGTATCCAGTCCGTTTGTCGTTAAAGATTTGTCGATTAGTGTCGGCATCGAACCGCCGATCAAAGATGACCCGAACTCCTTGACACAGGAAATGAGAGACAACATCCAACGGACGCTGGCAAGCATCGTATCGGCATCGCTTGCTGATAGCGGTCAGACGTATACGGCCGAGGAGATTGCCAGAAAAGTGACGCTGTTCGCCCAACCGTTCGCAGCGACGGCAGCGACCGAGCAAGCCGGTATTAATTATTGGATGTGGGGCGGAATCGGGTTGGCCGCGATGGCGCTTGCCGGAGCCGCCGGGTATATGCTCCGCCGCAGAAAGCAAAAAGAGCTGGATTATGTCGAGGAAGAATTGCCGGCACCGACGAAGGTGGAGATGCCAACGATCGATATCGAAACGGTCGGCAACGAGAACCAGGTTCGCAAGCAGCTTGAAGGTCTGGCGAAGAAAAAGCCGGAAGAGTTCGTTAATTTGCTGCGCACTTGGCTAGTAGATGATTAAGGGGGGACTTCCGTGGCGAAAGCGGTCCAGCAAGGCTTAACAGGACGACAAAAGGCTGCCATTTTATTGATTAGCCTCGGGCCGGAAGTATCCGCCCAAATCTTTAAACATTTGCGCGAAGAAGAAATTGAGCAGCTGACGCTTGAAATCGCCAATGTAAGAAAGGTGGATAGTGCGGAAAAGGAAGCGATCCTAGCCGAATTTCATCAAATCTGTCTTGTCCAGGAATACATCTCGCAGGGCGGCATTCAATATGCCAAGGAAATTCTGGAGAAAGCACTCGGCAGCTCGAAGGCGATGGACATTATTAACCGGCTGACGGCGACGCTTCAAGTACGTCCTTTCGACTTCGCCCGCAAAGCGGACCCGGCTCAAATATTGAATTTCATTCAAAACGAAAATTCGCAGACGATTGCACTTATATTATCTTATCTTCAATCGGACCAGGCGGCCATTATTCTATCTTCACTGCCGCAGGACAAGCAGGCCGACGTCGCCAAACGGATCGCCCAGATGGACAGCACGTCGCCCGAAGTTATTAATCAGGTCGAGCGTGTGCTGGAGCAGAAGCTGTCTTCTACTGTAACTCAGGACTATACGACGGCCGGCGGCATCGAGGCGATCGTTCAGATATTAAACGGTGTAGACCGCGGTACCGAACGGACGATTCTCGATTCGCTCGAAATTCAGGACCCGGAACTTGCCGAAGAAATCAAAAAGCGGATGTTCGTATTCGAAGATATCGTCAATATCGACAACCGTTCGATCCAGCGGATCATTCGGGATATCGAGAATGCCGACCTGCAGCTTGCGCTTAAAGTCGCCAGCGAAGAAGTTCGCGAAGTCATTTTCCGGAATATGTCCAAACGGATGGCGGAAACGTTCCGCGAAGAGATGGAATATATGGGTCCTGTCCGGCTTCGCGACGTCGAAGAGGCGCAAACCCGCATCGTAGCTACGATCCGACGCCTGGAAGAAGCGGGAGAAATCATTATCGCTCGCGGCGGAGGAGACGATATCATTGTCTAACGTCATTAAGGCGACCCAGTATATCCCTATAGACGATAAAAAGTTGATACAGGTTTCACTTTCCGCGCCAATTTCCGAACCGGATCCAAGTTTAGATGCGGAATCCGCAGATGAGGGGCGCATATCGGCTGAAGAAGCGGCCGCACTCGAAGCGAAAGAGCGGATCATCCGCGATGCCGAAGCGTATGCCGACTCCGTCGTAACTGCAGCATCGGAAGAAGCGCAGAAGCTCCGCAGCGAAGCGACAGCCGAAATCGAAAGCTGGTGGCAGCAGCGGCGTTCCGAAGATGAGCAGCTGATCGCCGAGTGCCGCGAGTCGGGCCGGGACGAAGGGTACCGGGAAGGCATGGAAACGGCCGAAGCGGCGATGCGCCAGCAATACGAATTGATGCTAAGTGAAGCTCAGTCGATTATTGAGAGCGCCGTTCGGATGAAGCACCAGCTGATCCAGGAATCCGAACCTTTTCTGATTGAGCTGAGCTGCTCGATCGCCGAGAAGATTATCGGAAGGCAGTTATCGCTCGAGTCGGAATGGTCGATTGAACTGATCCGAAAAGTTCTGATGCGCCGCAGGGAGCAAGGAATCATTACGCTTTGCGTCTCGCCGGATCATTTCCAGTTCGTCCTGGATGCCAGAGAAGAACTTATGCTGGCCATCGATTCGCAGGCGGAGCTGCAAATTATTCCGGACCCGACCGTACGGGATCATGGTTGCGTCGTCCGTTCTTCGTTCGGCAGCATCGACGCCCGGATCGATACCCAACTGGACGAGATCAAAAAAGGATTACAGCATGTGGCTCACGTTGCTCTTAGTAGCGAAGGAGCTGATAAATATGAATAACGTTCCAGATGTTTCCAAGTATGTAGAGCAGCTTCGTCATATCGATCCGGTTCGCGTGAACGGGAAAGTAACCCAAGTCATCGGACTGACGGTGGAATCCGAGGGACCGGATGCCAGTGTCGGCGATGTGTGCTACATTTACCCGTACAAGTCGGCCAAGCCCCTTAAAGCCGAAGTCGTCGGCTTCCGCGACAACAAGGTGCTTCTTATGCCGCTCGGGGAATTAACTTCGATCGGTCCCGGCTGCGATGTCGTCAGCACGGGCAAACCGCTTACCGTTCAAGCGGGTCACGAGCTGCTGGGAAAAGTACTAGACGGGTTGGGCCAGCCGCTGGACGGATCTTTTTTGCCGACCCGGATGGCGCATTATTCGACTAACAGCTCGGTTAACAATCCGCTCAAGCGACCGCGGGTTCAGGAGCCGATCAGTGTCGGCGTCCGTTGTATCGACGGGTTGCTTACCCTCGGCAAAGGCCAGCGCGTCGGCATCTTCGCAGGTTCGGGCGTCGGCAAAAGCACCTTGATGGGGATGATCGCCCGTAACACGTCCGCCGATGTGAACGTCATCGGTCTGATCGGAGAGCGCGGCCGCGAAGTTCTCGATTTTATTGAACGAGACCTCGGTCCGGAAGGGTTAGCCCGCTCGGTCGTGGTGGTGGCTACTTCCGACCAGCCGGCCCTGATCCGGATGAAAGGCGCGTTGATCGCGACCAGCATCGCCGAATACTTCAGGGACCGTGGTCTGAACGTCATGCTGATGATGGACTCCGTCACCCGTTATGCGATGGCGCTGCGCGAAGTCGGACTGGCGATCGGCGAACCGCCTGCGACCCGCGGCTATACGCCGTCGGTATTTGCCAACTTGCCCAAGCTGTTGGAGAGAGCAGGCACAGGGCCAAAAGGCTCGATCACCGCTTTCTACACCGTGCTCGTTGATGGCGACGATATGAACGAACCGATCGCGGATACGGTCCGGGGAATATTGGACGGTCATATCGTGCTGGACCGCAGTCTTGCCCATAAAGGTCATTATCCGGCGATTAACGTACTGGCCAGCGTCAGCCGCTGTATGAAGGAGATCGTGCCGGAAGAGCAGACGAATGCGGCCGACCGGTTGAAACGCTTGCTTTCCATTTACAAAGATTCGGAAGACTTAATCAATATCGGGGCGTACCAGAGAGGGTCAAATCCGGAAATTGATTTATCCTTAGACAACATCCAGTCGATATGGGATTTTCTTCAGCAAAAAACAAGTGAAAAAGTTGGATACAAAGACGCATTAAACCAATTAATCGAACATTTCGGAGGTTGAGGTCATGCGATTCCGGTATCCTTTGCAAAAGCTGGTCGATTTAAAAACGAACCAAAAAGAGCAGGCCGAATGGATGCTGTCCGAAGCGATCGCCGATTTGCAGCGGGAGGAGCTTGCGCTGTCGGAGCTGAGAGCGGAGCAAGGACGGCTTGCCGCCGAATTGGAGCAGGCCTCCATTCGCAAGACGACGATCTCGCAAATGCAAATGCTGCAGTTGTACTTGCAGCACCTGGATCGGCAAATCCATTCCAAATGCGAGGAAGTCGGCCGTGCGCAAGCCAACGTGTCGGAGAAACAGCAATATTTAACGGAGAAGCTAAAAGAAGAAAAAGTATGGACGAAAGCGAAAGAAAAAGCGCAATCCCAATTCACCGCCTTCGTTCTGAAAAAAGAACAGGATGAATTGGACGAGCTTGCGCTGAACCGCCGATTCCAGACGATTTGAACGTGTTACCCGATAAGCGGAAAGGAGGCTCCTCTACATGGCGAATACGGACACGGAAAAATCTTCGTACGGAGCTTTCGAACGGTTTTTGTTTTTCGCTACGCCGATTATTTTTACGATCGTCCTGCTTCTGGTTTTGTTCGCGATGTTCGATTCCAGCTTTATGAACGGCATTCTGAAGGCGGCGAACAAAGTGCCCGTTCTGGAGACGTTCATTCCGGACCCGAAAACGAAAGAGCGGATCACGCTTCCTTCGGATGCGACGGCGGGCGGATCGGCAGGGACGGCTAATGCCGCCGGAGAAGCAGCCTCGATCGAACAGCTGAAATCCCAGCTCGCGCAGATGCAGGCCGATCTTCAGGCAGCTAACAGCCAGTCGCAGCAAAAAGACCAGACGATCCAGGACTTAAAGGCGCAGCTTGAAGCAGCGGAGGAGAGAACAAAGTCGAAAACGCAGACGGACGAGGAATACCGGGCGCAGATTCAACAGCTTGCCTCCATCTACGCCGGCATGATGCCCAGCAAATCGGCTCCGATTCTCGAAGCGTTGACCTTGAAGGAACGTGCGCTCGTATTAGGCGAGATGAGGACGGCGGACCGGGGGAAAGTGCTGGAGAGGATGAATCCGGCCGTTGCCGCTGAAACGTCGATCCAGATGAAGGATGTTATCCCGGCCAAAGACGTGCAGATTGCGGCGCTTCAAGAACGGCTCGACATTAATAAGCAGGAACAGCAAAAAGCATTGCCTTCGATTACGAAGGAGGATATCGGCCAAACCTTCTCGCAGATGGTTCCCAAAAGCGCCGCTGCGATTCTGATCGAGATGAACACGGCGAATCCGGCCAGGGTTGTCGATATATTGAAATCGATGGACAGCGCCGGGAGAGCCAAGGTGCTGGCGGCCATATCCGATTCGTCGAAGCCGACGGCGGCCGCGTTAAGCGCGAAGCTTAGCGAATAGCCGAGCGACGCGGTAGGAGCCGATGACCTTCTAAGGAAAGGAGGTGAAACTTATATGAGCATTCCTTTTAATTTGGTCACCTCAATGCCGTCAGGCGGAGCGGCCCAGAATGGCGCAATAGCCGCCAAAGCTGCAGCGGGAGCCGGTACGGGCGACGCGGGAGGCAGTACACCATTTGCAGGTACGCTCGTACAAGCTCTGCTTGGCCAGAACGGTACAGGAGCTCCGGTGCAGTCCAACATGATGGCCAGCGATCTGCTTGCAGGTTTGGCAGCTTCGCAAGCCGCCGAAGGCGAGGCGAGTCTTCCCGGCGACCTGTTGCTCCAATGGCTTGGAACGATGGACATGGATACCGCTTTGGAAGGACAGGAGGAACTGTTGGCCGGATTGTTGGCGCTTATGGAACTGGCGCAAGCGGTCATTCAACAGTGGAAGCCTAGCGAGGACGTACAGCAAACAAATGTGTTGCCGGACGATTTGGTGCAACCAGGTGACTCCTTAACTGGACAGAACGGCAAAGCGAAATCATGGATACATACTTTCGAGACACTCGTAGAACTGATGAAGCAAAATCCGAATGAGCCGGAAATCGTGCATGTCGTGCAAGCGTTCGAGCGGCTGCTCGCCCCTGTCGTCCAAGCTGCTAATGGTCAGGACCCGATGAAGGCCGGGGACATGCCGAGTTCGGCCCAGCAGTCAACCGTCGCAGCATCTTCTGCTGGTACCGTTCAGACCGTCGTACAACCTGCAATCGCGCAGCATAGCCGCTCCAGACAGACGGAAACGGCAAATGACGGCGCTGGCGTGAAATTGGCGGCTGCGGCAAACCTTCTGGTGCGCGGCGCGGAAGTAAGAAGCCGTCTGGAGGAGATCGCAGCGCGAGCAGGCGTTCAGAACCAGCTTAGCGCTATCGTATCCGGAAAAGAATCTGCTTCTGATCCGATGACGGCAGAGGCGAGGATGTCGGAAGAAGGCATTGACAATGATTCCCCTGTACAACAGATGAATCACCTGGTTCGACAGCCGACCGGGCACCCGCAACCTGCCCACCAATCGCAACCTGTAGTTCATGCGGACCGATTTGCGGATGAGATGGCGCAAGTGCTTCGAAGCATGAAAGTGTCCGGTGCCAACGGATTGTCGGAAGTTCGTCTTACGCTGATGCCGGAACATCTTGGACAAGTCGATGTTAAAGTTACGATGCAAAACGGTCATATCGTCGCCCAGTTTATGGCCGACACCGCGCACGGCAAAGAAATGCTGGAAAGCCAGCTGTCGCAGCTAAGAACATTGCTGATTACGCAGGGGCTGCAGGTTGAGAGACTGGAAGTCGCGCAGACGAACCCGCAATATCAGGGCTTGTTCCAGGATTCGCGCGGACAGCAGCAGTCCCAGCAATCCGATCGCCGGGGTAAAGGAAAACCGGACGACTTCGAACAGGAGCCGGTCGATTTCTTGACTGAGCTGGAAGGCGTAACGGAACGCAAATCGCAGTCTGCAGACGGATCGTTCGACGTCACAGCATAAAGCAGCATCAAAATGGAGGAATTCCGGGTGGCCAACGTTGGCGTATCGATGGGAACCTATTATTACAAAAATGCGGTTGAGAAACAAAAAACGGGAAGCAGCAATTTAGGACGGGACGATTTTCTTAAAATATTGGTCGCCCAAATGTCCAATCAAGACCCGACCCAGCCGCTGCAGGATAAAGAGTTTATCGCTCAGATGGCGCAATTCACTTCGGTGGAGCAGCTCACCAATATGGCCGGCGAGATGAAACTGCTGCGCCAGTCGATCGGGTTCAGCTCCTCGCTGATCGGCAAGTCGATCAGTTGGACGCACACGAATGCGAGTAAAGAGCAGGAAGTGAAATCCGGTACGGTGGAGTCGATCAAGATCAAGGACGGCAAACAGTTTGCCGTAGTCGACAGTATGGATGTCCAGCTTGAAAACATCGTGGAGATTAAAAATTAGAAGGGATTTGCTATGGCAGATCGAATAACGGTCGGACATTTATATCCGAATGCGATTCCGCCGGCAGCACCCGCTAAACGCGTTGAACCGAGTACCGGACAGCTCCCAGCTGGAACGAAATCGTTTCAGGACGTGTTCCGGGACAGCCTTGTCCGCATCAGCCACCATGCCGGTCTGCGCATGCAGCAGCGGGGGATTGAGCTGAAGCCGGAGCAGCTGGCTAAACTATCGTCGGCTATCGACAAGGCCGCTGCCAAAGGCGCCAAAGAATCGCTTGTTTTGATGGACAGTATGGCGATGATCGTGAACGTCAAAAGCAAAACGATCGTGACCGCCATCGATGGCGATGCGATGAGAGACAACTTGTTTACTCAGATCGACAGTGCCGTCATTTTATAATCGCATACCGGGCTGGCCCTATCCGGAAGCCCGCGGGCCGCGGACCGCTTGAAGCGGCTCGGACAAATAACGCAGTACCCACTATGGCTCTTACGGTTCTCAAGGAGGAACGAGCATGTTAAGATCCCTGTACTCTGGCGTTTCCGGGATGAGAGGCTTCCAGACGAAGTTGGACGTCATCGGAAATAACATCGCCAACGTAAATACGATCGGGTTTAAAGGCAGCCGCGCGATGTTCAAAGACATTTTAAGTCAGACAGTCGCAGGCGTTACGGCTCCGCTTGACGGCAACGGTGGAGTCAACGCCAAACAAATCGGACTCGGAGTAACGCTGGCCGCGATCGACACGCTGCATACTCCGGGTAGTGCAATGACGACGAACGTCGTTACCGACGTACGGATCGACGGAGACGGATTTTTTGCGGTTCAGGCCGGCGATGAGGGAGGAATTTTTTTAACGCGCGACGGCAACTTCAAGGTGGATGCCGCAGGACAAGTTGTAACTGCTGACGGCTATCGAGTTCTTGGAGTTGGCGGCGAGTTGCTGCCCGAGATCGATCCGGCTACAGTTACGGCCTTCTCCATCGACCAAAACGGACAATTCGTTGGCGTTAACGTCGACGGAACGTCGGCACCGATCGACGGAATGCAGCTGGGTGTAGTCAAAGTCCTTAATCCGGCTGGTCTGGAGAAGGTTGGCGGCAACATGTACCGGATGACTCCTAACGCAGGGGTAGATGAGATTGATGTTGTAGAACCCAATAACCCTGAAATCGGCACCGGAGCCATCATCTCCGGCCAGCTGGAGATGTCGAACGTCGACCTGACCGGCGAGTTTACGGAAATGATCGTAGCGCAGCGCGGTTTCCAGGCCAACTCCAAGATCATAACCACGTCGGATGAAGTGCTTCAAGAAATATTAAGCCTGAAACGTTAATTTGAAACACGGGAAGAGCGTCGAAGGGGATTTTTTCTTCCCCTTTGCGCTTGACCGTGGATGAAGCAAGCAATATCTCGGGAGGGAACCTTGTGATACCTGTTACGCGGTTGAACGGCAGTAAGCTGACGATCAACGCTTTGTTGATCGAAACGATTGAAGAAACCCCGGATACGCTCATTACGCTGACTACGGGCAAAAAATTCATCGTAACCGAAACGGTATCGGACGTGGTGAGCATGGTGAAAGCCTACATGCAACAGGCCGGATCGATCAGGGTAGCTACTAAGAATATTGTCCCGGAGGGCTCGTAGTCATGTTCAAGAACAAAATGGTGCAATGGTTAATCATGATCCTTATCGCGATCACGCTGATCGCACTCGCAAGTTTTATTTTGTGGGAATATTTGGACAAAAAGTCTCAATCCGGCGACCCGACCCAGCAAGCGGCTAACTCCGTCGAGAACGTGAAACCGAGAAAAATGTCGGCGAAGGAAGAAAAAGCGAATACGGTTGAATTCAAAGACATTACGACCAATTTGGTTGGCAAAAATTACGTGAAGATCAATTTTGCTTTTTTGCTGGAAGATTCCAAGGCGAAAGAAGAGTTCGAACTGTTGTCGACCCGGGTGAGATCGATCATCCTGCAGACGCTCGCCGATATGACGCCCGAGCAAGCCGGGGGCTCCAAAGGACAAGATCTGATCAGCACGACGCTAATCAATAAAATCAATCCCATTTTATCTAAAGGTAAACTGGTGCGTGTCGATATTACAGACATTAACATCATGATGAACAATTAATCGAATGCCGCGGATAAGGGGGTGATGGAATTGGTAGACGTGCTCTCGCAGAATGAGATTGACGCCCTGCTCGCCGCGCTGTCATCAGGCGAAATGGACGCCGAGGAGCTAAAAAAAGAAGAAACCCAAAAACGGGTAAAGGCATACGACTTTAAACGTGCCGTCCGTTTTTCCAAAGATCATATTCGCAGCTTGACTCGGATACACGAAAATTTCGCGCGATATTTGACTACGTATTTCTCGGCTCAACTTCGCACTTTCGTGCAAATTAACGTCGTCCAAGTAGAGCAGCTGCCTTACGACGAGTTTATCCGTTCAATTCCGAAAATGACGATTTTAAATATATTCGAGGCCGAACCTCTGGAAGGCCGGATGGTGCTGGAGGTGCATCCGAACGTCGCGTTTGCGATGCTGGACCGTCTGCTCGGAGGTCCTGGAAGCTCTCCTCCTAAAGTCAATGCGCTCACCGAAATCGAGACGATTATTATCGAACGGATATTCAGCAGGGCGTTCGAGAGCTTGCAGGAAGCCTGGAAAACGGTTATCGATCTGGCGCCCAGACTCGAAGCGCTCGAAACGAATCCGCAGTTTATGCAAATCGTTTCGCCTAACGAAACGATCGCACTTATTTCGCTTACGACCAAAATCGGCGATACGACGGGGATGATCAATTTATGTATCCCTCATGTAGTCCTGGAACCGATCATGCCGCGATTATCCGTGCATCACCAATTTTTGGCTCAGCGCAAGAGCAGGGCTCCGGAAGAAGTGGAAGCACTTCAGGAGCGCGTGCACAAGGCGAAGCTTCCGGTTATTGCGGAGCTCGGCGAATCGGTTATTACCGTCAAAGAATTTCTGAACCTGGCTGTGGGCGACGTCATTACGCTCAACAAGCCGGTTGACGATGGACTGCACATCAAAGTAGGGGAAAAGTTAAAATTTATAGCAAGTCCTGGAACCGTGAAAGACAAACTTGCCGTTCAAGTGACGGAGATTGTCAGCGAAGGGGAAGAAGAACATGACGAGTAAAGATTATTTATCGCAGGAAGAGATCGACGCGCTGCTTCGGCAAACGAGCGAAGATTTCAGCGGCGCTTCGTCGTCAGACGGCCCACCTTCCGTTGACGATTACTTAAGCCCGATCGAGCAGGACGCTCTTGGGGAGATCGGCAACATCACGTTCGGCAGCGCGGCAACCGCACTTTCCACCTTGCTGGGGAAAAAGGTGGATATCACGACGCCGAAAGTATCGATCATCGCCCGGGAGGAATTGGAGCGGGAGTTCCCGAGACCGCATGTGGCGATTCACGTTAATTACGTGGACGGTTTCGACGGGATCAACTTGCTGGTCATTAAGACGAAAGACGCGCAAGTGATCGCCGATCTTATGATGGGGGGCACCGGCAACGTTGCAGACGACTCGGAGCTGTCGGATATTCATATCAGCGCCGTTCAGGAAGCGATGAACCAAATGATGGGCTCATCCGCCACCTCGATGTCGACGATCTTCAACCGGTTTGTCAATATATCTCCGCCGGGCATCAACATTTTGGATTTGCCGAACGGGGAAGGAAAAGACCAGCTCCCCCGTGAGGAAGTGTTCGTCAAAATCTCGTTCCGCCTGATTATCGGGGACTTGATCGACTCTACCTTGATGCAGCTGCTCGCCGTTTCCTTTTCCAAAGAAATGGTCAACATTTTGCTCGGCGGAACTGATGTTCAGCCTGAGCCGGCACCGGCCTCGCCGCCAGCCCCGACCCAGGAGCCGCAGCAGCATTATGAACAGCCGCCGATGAGGCAGGAGCCGGACCCGATGGCAGGTTACAACCAGGCGCCGATGGCGCCGCAAATGCCAATGCCGCAGTACGATCCTTACGGTCAGCCTCCGATGATGCATCAGCAGCCGCCGATGGGCCAGTCTTATCAACAGCCTTACCAGCAGCCGATGTATCAGCAGCCGATGTACCCGCCGCAGCAACCGCCGATACCGCAAAACTATGGCGGAATTCCGGGACGCAGCGTTAACGTGGCACCGGCGCAGTTCGGCAATTTGACGGGCGCCTCGATGCAGCCGGACGATTCGAATTTAAACTTGCTGCTCGATATTCCGCTAAAGGTTACAGTCGAGCTCGGGCGGACCAAGAAACTGATCAAAGATATTTTGGAGTTTTCTCAAGGTTCGATTATCGAGCTGGATAAACTGGCCGGCGAACCGGTTGATATTTTGGTTAACAACAAGCTGATCGCCAAAGGCGAGGTCGTGGTTATCGATGAGAATTTCGGTGTGCGGGTGACCGACATCATAAGCCAGATGGACCGCATTCAAAAATTACAATAATCCCGGGAGGATTGACTACTCAATGGCTAACAAAATTTTGATCGTAGACGATGCAGCATTCATGCGGATGATGATAAAGGATATTCTCAGCAAGAACGGATATGAGGTAGTCGGGGAAGCGCAAGACGGGTCCGTCGCAGTTGAAAAATACAAGGAACTGAAGCCGGATCTCGTCACGATGGACATTACGATGCCAGAGATGGACGGAATCGCCGCACTGAAAGAAATCAAAAAGTTTGACGCCAACGCCAAAGTGATTATGTGCTCGGCTATGGGCCAACAAGCGATGGTTATCGACGCGATTCAAGCGGGCGCCAAAGATTTTATCGTGAAGCCGTTCCAGGCTGACCGTGTTATTGAAGCGATCAAGAAAACGTTAGGATAATGGCTGGGGCAGCGGGGGGACGATTGAAGTTGCAAAGCATTTATAGGCATCTTGCCGCTTTGGCCGTCCTGACCATTCCGGTATTGGGGTACGCCGTGCCGTCTGCAAACGCGGAAGAGCGATCGGGCCCGGACAGTTTTCCCGGCGTGACGAACGCCGGCGGAGTTCAGGCGGATTCGGGCGCGGTTTTTCTAATGATGGTGAAAGTGCTGTTTTTCCTTATTCTTATTATCGGATTTTTCTTGCTGATTATTAAGTTTTTATCCAAAAAAAAATTAAGCTGGATGCAGGGGCGGGCGGTGAAGTCGCTCGGCGGAGTTCCTTTGGGACCGAACAAGTCCGTGCAGATTGTTGAAATCGGCAGGTCCATTTATGTTGTCGGGGTAGGGGACGACGTCAATCTGATTCAGAGAATCGACGACCCGGAGGAAGTCGCAATCATTACGGCTTCCCTCACTTCCGATTCGACCGGAAGCGGGCAAGGCATGCAAAAGCTGGGCGAGCTGATTGGCGGATGGACCAAGCGGAAGAAGGAACCTGCCCGGGAAGACGAAATGACCGCTTCGTTCCAGGATGTGTTCCAGTCGAAAATGAAAAATATGTCGGGGCGGAAAAAGATGATTGAAGATTTGCTTAGCCAAAACGACAAGCCGGACGGGAAGGCGGACTCATGAAACGATCCTTCGTTCTTCTGGGGGCGATGATCGTCCTGCTGCTGGTCTGGTCGCCCGCTCCAGCCTACGCCGCCCTCCCGATTCCAGGCATCAACCTGGAGATTGGCAACGGGGAAGGCCCGGCGGGCACGGCTAATACGGTAACACTCATTTTGCTCGTCACGATATTGAGCCTAGCTCCTTCGATTCTGGTGCTCATGACAAGCTTCACCCGTATCGTCATCGTTCTTAGCTTCGTCAGGACGGCGCTAGGCACGCAGCAGATGCCTCCGAACCAGGTGCTGATCGGCATCGCCTTGTTTCTCACCTTGTTCGTCATGTCGCCTACGATCGGCACGATGAACGAGACGGCGATCCAGCCGTTCCTGAGGGGAGAGATTCAGCAGGCCGAAGCGCTGGACAAAGCGGTGCTGCCGCTCAAAAAGTTCATGATGGCGCAGACGCGCGAAAAAGATTTAATGCTGTTTCTGAACTACTCGAAGGCGGAAAAGCCTACAGGGGTGGAGGATACTCCGCTGACTGCGCTTTTGCCGGCTTTCGCCATCAGTGAGCTGAAAACGGCTTTTCAGATGGGTTTTATGATCTTTATTCCGTTTCTCGTCATCGATATGATCGTGGCCAGTACTCTCATGTCGATGGGGATGATGATGCTTCCCCCGATTATGATATCGCTGCCGTTCAAAATTTTGTTGTTCGTTCTTGTGGACGGCTGGTATTTGGTCGTCAAGTCGCTGCTGCTTAGTTTTCATCCGCCTGTCTGAAACAGCTAAGCGAACATGGCGGCGACACCAATCGGATAGGAAAGGAAGCGAAGTACGGTGAGTTCCGAGTTCGTCATACGTTTAGCCGGAGAAGCCGTGTACACCGTGCTGAAGGCCAGTGCTCCGATGTTGGTTTTGGCGCTGGTCGTCGGTCTCATCGTCAGTGTCTTCCAGGCGGCAACGCAAATTCAGGAACAGACCCTTGCATTCGTTCCGAAAATTGTGATCGTCCTGCTGTCCGTTCTCGTGTTCGGACCGTGGATTTTACAAACACTGATCGACTACACGTACAATTTGCTGGACAACTTGTACAAGTTTATAGGGTAAGGCGATTTTATGGAAGCATGGATTCCGTTTCTGCCCAACTGGCTGCTTATATTTTGCAGGATTACCGCTTTTCTGCTCGCATCGCCCGTATTCTCCACCCGCGGCGTTCCCGCCCCATGGAAGATCGGCTTAGCGGCGCTAATCGCATTTCTGACGTTTGCCTCTGTCGGACTAAAGGAACCGGCAGACATTGACGGATTGTTCGTCGTATCGATCATTCGGGAAGTGCTGGTCGGACTGCTTCTCGGTTTCACCGCTTATTTGTTTTTTACGGTCGTGCAGATCGCCGGAGCGTTCATCGATATTCAGATGGGGCTTGGCATCGCCAACGTAATCGATCCCATGACCGGCGCGCAAAGCCCGATCATCGGCAATTTTAAGTTTATTATCTCGATCCTTCTCTTTTTGTCTTTTAATGGTCACCATTACTTGTTCGACGGCATTATCAAAAGCTATCAATGGATTCCGCTTACTAACGAACTGTTCGCCCGCATTCAGCAGGGAGCGGTTCACGAATTTCTGCTTCGCTCGTTCTCCGACGTTTTCGGACTTGCTTTGCAAATGTCAGCGCCGCTCGTAGTCGCATTGTTTCTGACGGACGTGGGACTCGGGATTTTGTCCAAGACGGCGCCGCAGTTCAACATCTTCGTCGTAGGCGTGCCGATCAAAATCATTGCCGGTTTTTTGCTGCTGATTCTTGTATTGCCTGGATTTATATTTTTGTTTCAGGATTTATTCGGCATGCTGTTCCGGGCGCTCGAACAGCTCGTGAACGTAATCGGCACTGCGCCGGAACCATCTTAGCTTAGCACTGGGGGAAAATGACGACCGTGCCGCGATTTGCGTTACCTCTCGACTTGCAGCTGTTCGCCGGTGAAAAAACGGAAAAAGCAACCCCGAAAAAGCGGCAGGATGCCCGAAAAAAAGGGCAGGTCGCCAAAAGCATGGAGCTTCCTTCCGCGATGATCCTGTTTTCGGTCATGCTGCTCTTGTTCGGATACGGCACGATTATGAGGGACAAAATCGAAAATATGTTCGTTGTCTCGTTTTACGACTATATCAACATGGAGATGACGACGGACAATATTTCGATTATATTCGGCCGGCTTATATTCGAGGGACTGCTGCTGCTCGCACCGATATTCGGAATAGCCGTCGTAATGGCAGTCGTGGCGACCTTCTCGCAAATTGGCTTTTTAGTAACGACAGAAACGCTTAAAATGCAGTTCAACAAGCTCGATCCGATTAAAGGGCTCGCCAACATGTTCAAGATTCGCGCTTTGGTGGAGCTGCTGAAATCGATTTTGAAGCTCACCGTCATCGGGCTTGTCGTCTTTTTTACGATATGGAACGAAAAAGATCAGTTTATTCAGATGGCGTCTTGGCCGGTCATCCATACGTTTTCTTATACGGCCAGGCTTATTCTGATGCTAGGCGTCCAAATCGCCGTACTCCTGCTCATTCTCGCGCTGTTTGACTTCATCTACCAGCGTTATGAAATGGAAAAAAACTTGAAGATGTCCAAGGACGAAGTGAAGCAGGAATACAAAAATACCGAGGGAGATCCTTTGATCAAAGGGAAAATCCGCGAGAAGCAGAGGCGTATGGCGCTGCAGCGGATGATGCAGGACGTTCCCAAGGCCGACGTAGTCATCACGAACCCGACGCACTTTGCGGTTGCGATCCGGTATGATCCGAAAAAAGCGGAAGCTCCCGTAGTGATTGCCAAGGGGATGGATTATATCGCGCTCAAAATCAGGGAGGTTGCCGAAGAACACGGCATTGTCCGGATGGAGAACAAACCTCTCGCGCGCGCTTTGTACAATCAGGTGGAGATCGGACAATCGATACCGGCGGAGCTGTTTCAAGCGGTCGCGGAAGTGCTGGCATACGTGTATAAGCTGAAAGGCAAAGATCAACCGGGGAGGAGGACCAAGCCATGAAGACGAGAGATCTAATCATCCTAACAGGCATCATCGGGATCATTCTCATGATGGTTGTCCCGATCCCGATCATGCTGCTAGACTTTTTGCTCATCATTAATATCTCGATTGCTCTCATTATTATATTAATTGCGATGAATACGCAGGATGCTCTCGACTTCTCGATCTTTCCGACCTTGCTGCTGATTACGACCTTGTTCCGGCTGGCGCTTAACGTATCGACGACCCGTATTATTTTAAGTGAAGCGGAAGCGGGAAGCGTAGTCGGCACATTCGGTTCGTTTGTGGCCGGAGGCAATCTGGTCATCGGGTTCGTCGTCTTCCTTATTCTCGTTGTCGTTCAGTTCATCGTTATTACGAAAGGTTCCGAACGGGTTGCGGAAGTCGGAGCGAGATTTACGCTCGATGCCATGCCTGGTAAACAGATGGCGATTGATGCGGACCTCAACTCCGGTCTGATTAACGAACAGGAAGCGAAGGACCGTCGTAAAAAAATCGAACGGGAAGCGGATTTCTACGGAGCGATGGACGGAGCGAGCAAGTTCGTTAAAGGGGACGCCATCGCGGGAATTATTATTTTGCTCATCAACCTGATCGGCGGTTTCATTATCGGAGCTACGTATCACGACATGAGCATGATGGAATCGCTGCAGACGTTCTCCGTACTTACGATCGGGGACGGTCTCGTCAGCCAGATTCCGGCGCTGCTGATCTCGTCCGCGGCAGGCATTATCGTCACTCGCGCCGCTTCGGAAGGCAACCTGGCGACAGACTTGACGGCTCAGTTGTTCAGTTATCCGAAGCTGTTGTACATTGTGGCGGGCACTGTGCTTTTTCTCGGCCTGTTCACCCCGATCCATCTGATCACTACAGCTCCGATCGCCGGTCTGCTGGCTTTGGCGGCTTACCGGATGCAGCGGAATTTGTCGCAGAAGGCTGCGGAGACGGAGCAGCTCGTAGAAGAGCAGCAGATTGAGGAAGTGCGCAGTCCGGAAAGCGTCGTGACGCTGCTGCAGGTCGATCCGATCGAGTTCGAATTCGGTTATGGACTGATTCCGCTTGCCGATACGAACCAGGGCGGCGACTTGCTCGACCGGATCATTATGATCCGCAGACAGTGTGCGCTCGAGCTCGGACTGGTCGTGCCGGTCATCCGGATTCGCGACAACATCCAGCTTAGACCGAACGAATACGTCATTAAGATTAAAGGGAATACGGTAGCCCGCGGCGAGCTGCTGCTCAATCATTATTTGGCTATGAGCCCGGGCATCGACGACGATTCCATTATGGGAATCGATACGACGGAGCCGGCGTTCGGCCTTCCGGCATTGTGGATCGATGAGAATATGAAGGAGCGGGCGGAACTGTCCGGTTATACGGTCGTTGATCCTCCTTCGGTAGTCGCCACCCACTTAACCGAGATTGTGAAACGCCACGCCCATGAGCTGCTGGGCCGCCAGGAGACGAAGCTGCTGATCGAAAACGTCAAGGAAACGTACCCGGCGCTGGTGGACGATCTCGTACCGAACGTGCTGAACGTGGGCGACATTCAAAAGGTGCTCGCCAAGCTGCTGAAAGAGAAAATATCGATCCGCGATCTTGTCACCATTTTCGAAACGTTGGCCGATTACGGAACGTATACCAAGGACCCCGATATTTTGACCGAATATGTCCGTCAGGCGTTGTCGAGACAAATTACGAACCAATACGCGAACGGTCTGGATTCCCTCAAAGTAGTCACGATCGGACCTTCGCTGGAGAAGAAAATTGCCGACAGCGTTCAGCAGACGGAGCACGGTTCTTATTTGGCGCTTGACCCGGTCGCTTCCCAGACGATTCATCAGAAAGTATCGGAACAGCTGACGAAACTCGTTCAGCAAGGACAGCAGCCTGTCATTCTGGCCTCGCCTACGATCCGGATGTACTTGCGGCAGCTGCTGGAGCGCACGATGCAGGATATTACGGTGTTGTCTTACAGCGAGCTGGAGCCGCAAGCTGAAATTCAGAGCGTAGGGGTGGTGAATTTATGAGGGTGAAACGATATGTGGTCGACTCGATGCCGGATGCCCTGCAAAAAATTCGCACAGACCTCGGCAAGGACGCCGTCATTCTGAATACGAAAGAAATTCGTTCCGGAGGGTTTCTCGGTCTGTTCGGCAAAAAGAAGATCGAGGTCATCGCCGCTACCGATGCGGGTCAAGCTCAGCCGGCACCGCCTGCGATGTCCCCGGCCGCCATCAAGACGCCTCCTGCAGCGGGAGCTCAGCTGGCTAAGCTGATTGAGGAAGCTAGCGCGGCGGCCGCTAAAAAGTCGGCAGCCGTTCCTTCCGCCCCAACAGCGTTGATGGAAGAGCCGGTGATTCCCCCCATAGCGAGGCCTTCTCCGGTCCGTGAGGTTCGAGAAGGTCGAGAGGTCCGCGAAGTCCGGGAGCGCGGCAAAGAGGATCTGCTGCTCGACGAGATCAAATCGATGAAAGAGATGATGAGCAGGCTGACGGCATCAGCCGCAGAAAGACCTCGATATCCGGAACCGCTTCTCAAGTTCGAGCGGCTGCTGCTTGAGCACGAGGTATCGCCCGATCTGGTTGAGAAGCTGCTCGGCAAAGCGGCGGAGGAGTTTGAAGGCGAGTTTTCTCCGAAAACCGACGAGTACGCCTATGAGCTGATCAAGCAGCAACTGAAACAGATTTTATACTCGCCGTATAACAAAAGGATTGCAAGCGATACGCGGATCGCTCATTTCGTCGGCCCGACCGGCGTCGGCAAAACGACTACGATTGCCAAGCTGGCCGCGGAGCAAGTGCTGAAGGAAAAACGCAAAGTAGGCTTTATTACGTCCGATACGTACCGGATTGCGGCGGTCGAGCAGCTCAAAACGTACGCCAACATCTTGAATGTGCCGCTGGAAGTCGTGTTTTCGCCTCAGGAGCTGGCGAGAGCGTTTCAGTCGCTGCAAGATTGCGACATCATCTTTATGGATACGGCCGGACGCAATTTCCGCAACCAGATGTACGTATCGGAGTTGAACGCGCTGCTCCAGTCCAAGGGCAAAAGCGAGACGTTCCTTGTGCTGAGCTTATCTTCGAAGTATAAGGACATGAAGGCGATCACGGACAATTTCGCCAAGTTCCGGCTGGACAAAGTATTGTTTACCAAGATGGACGAGACGAACTCTTACGGTTCGATCGTCAACCTGCTTTACGATTTCCCGCTGCAGCTGTCTTACATCACAAACGGCCAAAATGTGCCGGACGACATCGTAGAGACGAACGAAGACCGGTTGATTGATCTGCTGCTGGAGGACCGCGAGTGATGAGCGACCAGGCGCAAAGACTGCGCAATCTGATTCGTTCCCAAACGGAGCCACAGTCGTCATCAACCCGGATTCTTACCGTCACGAGCGGCAAAGGCGGAGTCGGCAAATCGAACTTCACCCTGAACTTCGCGCTTACCTTGCAAAAAAGCGGGTACCGGGTATTGGTGTTCGATGCCGATATCGGCCTGGCCAATATCGATGTATTGATGGGGATCAACTCCACTTACAGCTTGTACCACCTGCTGAAACGCGAGAAAACGATATGGGAAATTATCAATAAAGGCAGCAACGGCTTGGAATATATTGCGGGAGGCTCCGGCTTCAACGATTTGATGCGGCTTACGGAGGCGGAAATCGATTATTTTGCCGAGCAGGTCAATCTGTTGAACGGTTATGTCGATTACATCATCTTCGATACAGGCGCCGGCTTGTCCAAGGAGACGCTCAGATTTATTGTCGCCGCCGACGAAACGATAGTAGTGACGACACCGGAGCCTACCGCGATCACCGATGCTTATGCAATTATTAAAATGGTTCACTCGCTCGGACACGAAGTAGACTTCAAGCTGGTCATTAACCGGGTTACCGAGCTGCACGAGGGGAAGCAGACGGCCGACAAGATCAGTCTGGTCGCCAAACGGTTTCTGGGCATTCACATCCCTACTCTAGGTTTTGTGGAGGACGATCCGAATGTCATGAAAGCGGTGAAGCAGCAAACGCCGTTTACCGTCGCTTATCCCGGCAGCGCCGCGTCGAGAAGCATCGAGCGACTGGTCGGCAGGTACGTGACCGGGCAGATGGCGCCGGAGCCGCAGCAGCAAAGCGGAGTTAAAGCTTTTTTCAACAAAATGAGGAAACTTCTGAAATGAAATCAAGTCAACCGCGATACCGATGACATCAGGATGAGGTGAGGCTCGTGAGCAAGATTAGGGTGTTGGTTGTCGACGATTCCGTCTTCATGCGCAAAATTATTACCGACATGATTCAAGAGGACGCCAGGTTCGAAGTGGTGGACACTGCCAAAAACGGCTTGGAAGCCGTCGACAAAACGAAACGGTTAAATCCCGACGTTATTACGCTCGATATCGAAATGCCCGAGATGAACGGACTGGAAGCTTTAAAGCGGATTATGGCGGAGCATCCCGTTCCGGTCATTATGCTCAGCAGCTTGACCGAGGAAGGGGCGAAGGAAACGATCGCCGCTCTGGAGCTGGGAGCGATCGATTTCGTACGAAAGCCGTCGGGCTCGATCTCGCTTGATTTGTTTAAAGTGAAATCTTTGCTGATGGAAAAACTGTCGATCGCCGTTCAGACGCGGGTGTCCAGGGCGATGCCCGCTCCGCGCCAGACTCCGGCTCCGAATCGGGCTTCCATATCCGCACCGGCCATGAAGCCGCCCGTCTCTGCCGGCTCGAAGGAACTGATCGATTCGATGCCGGCTTCGCGGATTGACAAGCTGGTTGCGATCGGAACGTCGACAGGCGGCCCCCGGGCGCTGCAGCAAGTCGTGACGGGCCTGCCGGAAAAGTTTCCCGCTCCGATTCTTATCGTTCAGCATATGCCGCCGAATTTCACGAAATCGCTGGCGAATCGTCTCGACGCGACATCCCGGATCCGGGTAATCGAAGCGTCGGACGGCGACCGGCTGCGAAACGGCGTTGCTTATATAGCTCCAGGGGGATGGCATATGATCGTCAAGAGGGACGATGCCGGTTACAAAGTCCGATTGACGAAAGACGATCCCCGAAGCGGCCATCGGCCGTCGGTCGATATGTTATTCGAATCGCTGCTGCCGTTCCGGGAGCTGAAGCGCCATATCGTGCTTATGACCGGTATGGGCAGTGACGGCGCTAAAGGGATGCAGGCGCTCAGACAGGCCGGAGCCGTATCCACGATTGCGGAATCCAGCGAAACGTGTGTCGTATACGGGATGCCGCGAGCCGCAGCGGAATTGAACTGTCTCACTCACCAGCTTCCGTTGTATCAGATTGCCGCAAAGCTAAACGAGCTTGTACAAAGTCAGAGCTGAGTGCCTCGGAAGCGGCCGGCTGGCCGCGGGAACTCATTTTCAACGCACAGCACCAAACCGGGTGCTGCAACACTATACCGTTAACAGGGGGTGTACGACGAATGGAAATGAATCAATACTTGAGCATGTTTATCGATGAATCCCGGGAGCACTTGCAGGCGATGAACGAAAATATGCTGAAGCTGGAAGCTAACCCGGAGGATATCGGCATCGTGCAAAGTATTTTCCGTTCGGCGCATACGCTGAAGGGGATGTCCGCGACGATGGGATTCGAGGATCTCGCTTCGCTCACGCACGAGATGGAGAACGTGCTCGACCTCGTCCGCAACCACAAGCTGGCGATGAACCCGTTTATTTTCGACGCGATATTCAAAAGTTTGGACTCGCTGGAAGCGATGGTGGAAGACATCATCAATGGCGGAACGGGGCAGGCCGACGTCAGCGCGATCGTCGCTACGCTGAAATCGATCGTGTCCGGCGATTACGAAAAAAGCGGCTCAAGCGGCGGGAGCCCGGCGGCAAGCGCGCCGGCGGAAGCGGAGCTGGACGAGTTCCAATATTCGATCCTTCTGCAATCGCTGGAATCCGGACATCAGGTCTATTACATACAAGTATCGATTGAAGAAACTTGCGTCTTAAAAGCGGCACGCTCTTATATGGTATTTAATTTGCTGGAGCAAAACGGGGAAATCGTCAAATCGACTCCGTCTGTGGAAGACATTGAGAAGGAGAAGTTCGACAACTCGTTCACTGTTTACTACTTATCCCAGCTCAGCAAGGAAGAGCTGGAGAAGCAGGTCGGCAACATCAGCGAGATCCAGTCCGTTATCGCGGAGAAGCTGGATGAGAACAGCCTAAAGCTGAAAATGCAGCAGTCGCAAGCTCAGGCGTCTGCAGCGGCAGCATTGCAAATCGCCGAAGCCTCGCAGCAAACTGCAGCGACGGCGGTAGCGGCGAAGCCGGAAGCAGCGGCGCCGAAGGCCGCCCCTAGCGGCGGCGGAGCAGTTGCCTCGCGGACAATCCGCGTCGATATCGAGCGGCTCGATGTCCTGATGAACCTGTTCAGCGAGCTGCTGATCGACCGGGTCCGGCTGGAGCAGCTGGCCAGCGAGATTCACAGAAGCGATCTGACTGAGACAGTGGAGCATATGGCCCGGGTCAGCAGCGATCTGCAAAATATCGTGCTGAAGCTGCGGATGGTGCCGGTCGACAACGTATTTAACCGGTTCCCCCGAATGGTGCGGGATCTGGCCAAATCGCTCGACAAGAAGGTCGATCTGATCATTACCGGAGCGGAGACCGAGCTTGATCGCACGGTCATCGACGAGATCGGCGATCCGCTCGTCCATCTGCTGCGCAACGCCGTTGATCATGGCGTGGAGACGGTACCGGAAAGAATCGCCGCCGGCAAGCCGGAGACGGGCACGGTCAACTTGCGCGCGTTCCACAGCGGCAACCACGTCTTTATCGAGATTGAAGAAGACGGCAAAGGCATTAACCGCGACAAGGTGCTCGCTACCGCGCTGAAACGGGGAATCGTCACGCCGGAGCAGGCCAAGACGTTAACGGACGAAGAAGTGTACCGGCTCTTATTCGCCGCCGGATTCAGTACGGCGGACAAAATATCGGACGTATCCGGCCGGGGCGTCGGGCTGGACGTCGTCAAGACGAAAATCGAGTCGCTCGGCGGCCACGTACAGATCGATTCCAAACCTGGCGCAGGCACGAAATTTTCGGTACAGCTTCCTTTGACGCTATCGATCATTTCGGCGATGCTGATCCGTCTCGGGGACGAGAAATATGCGATTCCGCTTTCTTCCATCGTAGAGACGGCCGTCATTCAAAAGGAGGACATCCGCAGCGTACACGGCAACAAAATGATGGATTTTCGCGGAGGGTTTATTCCGCTGCTGTCCATCAGCAAGTTGTTTGAAGTTACGAGCTACTCGGAAGACGATGAGACGGAGACGGAGATCGTCGTGATCCGCAAAGGAGACAAGCTGGCCGCGCTCATGGTGGACGAATTTATCGGTCAGCAGGAAATCGTGCTCAAATCGTTAGGCAAATATTTGACGAATCTGTTCGCCGTATCCGGAGCGACGATACTGGGCGACGGGCAAGTCGCGCTTATTATCGATCCGAACGCGTTAATCAAATAAAAGGAGGCACCTATCATGGGAGAAGAGTTAAAAGTTATCGTATTCTCGCTTGCTCATGAGCAGTACGGCGTCGAAGTGGATAAGGTCAAAACGATCGAACGGATGCAGCCGTTGACGCGCGTGCCGAAAACGCCGGCGTTTGTCAAAGGAGTTATCAATCTGCGCGGGGTCGTCGTTCCTGTTATCGATCTGCGCGGCCGTTTCAATTTGCCGGAGGCCGATTACACCGACAACTCGCGGATTATTATCGTAGCCGTCAAAGACCTGGAAGTCGGGATGATTGTCGATACGGCGAACGACGTAGTCGATGTGGACAGCGATGCAATCGAACAGCCTCCGGAGATCGTCGGCGGAATCCGGGCCAAATATTTGCGCGGGCTTGCCAAGCTGAAGGACGACCGGCTGCTAGTGCTGCTTAATTTGGAGGAAGTGCTGAATAAAGCGGAGATTGTACAGCTGGAACAGCTTGGAGACTAAACGACCTATGACCGAATTTGGCAGCATCGCAGACTATCAACTTGACGTTCTTAAAGAAATCGGAAATATTGGCGCGGGCAACGCTGCGACGGCGTTGTCCAAGCTGCTCGATAAACCTGTCGACATGCAGGTGCCGCAAGTGAATATGCTTCCTTTCGAAGATATTATCGAAGCGCTTGGCGGGTCGGAGCAGATCGTGCTCGCCATCTTCCTGCGGGTTACCGGAGAAGCTCCGGGCAATATGTTCTTCATTCTGACCCAATCGTCAGCCAAGCTGCTGCTTCAAAACTTGGCGGGAATCGAAGTGGAGGACGAAGAGCAGTATTCGGAGATGGAACTGTCCGCCTTGAACGAAATCGGCAATATTTTGGCGGGATCGTACTTGTCTTCGCTCGCGGACTTCACGAAGCTGAGCATGTCGCCCTCCGTCCCCTCGCTTGCGATCGACATGCTGGGTGCCGTAATCAGCTACGGTCTTATGCAATACGGGGAGATGGGGGACAAGGCTTTGTTTATCGATACGAAGTTTTTTGACGGCAGCGACGCCGTAGAAGGACGATTTTTCCTCGTGCCCGATCCCGAGTCGTTCCACAAAATTTTTACAGCGTTGGGAGTACCCGTGGAATGACCGAACTGCTCATAAAGGTGGGAATGGCTGATTTAAATGTAACGACCGGAACGGGCGTTCTCAAAACGACCGGGCTCGGGTCATGCGTAGGCGTAACGATTTACGATCCGAAGGCGAAGGTGGCCGGTATGGCCCACGTCATGCTGCCTTCCTCGGATATTGCCAAGGAAGGCAGTCTCAATATCGCCAAATACGCCGACACGGCAATTCCCGAGATGGTGAAAAGAATGCTCAATCTCGGTGCGGTCAACTCGCGGCTCGTCGCGAAGATGGCCGGCGGCGCTCAGATGTTCGCGTTCAGCACGTCCAACGACACGATGCGGATCGGGCCGCGCAATGTCGAATCCTGCAAGGAACAGCTCAAACTGTTTTCCATACCGGTACTGGCGGAGGATACGGGAGGCAACTTCGGCCGGACGATCGAGTTTCATACGGACACCGGAGTTCTCGTCCTGCGCACCGTACAACAAGGAGTAAAGGAACTGTAGCTATGATCGGATCGTATCGATGGAACCTGGTTTTAGGAACGCTCGGTTTTGCGCTGACGTTTATCCTTTCAATCGAATACAACTTTATTTGGCGGACGCTGATGAGCAGCGTTTACAGTTTCCTCATTATATTCGTTGCAGCCTTCGCGCTGCGCTGGATACTGGGAACGCTCATCGGGTTGAAGCCGCAGCCCGTTTCGGATTCCGGGCAGCCTATGGAATCGCAGCTTCCGGACGAACCGGTCGGCCAGACGGTGGATACGGCGACTCCGGACGATCAGGACCAATTAAACGAAATGTTGAAGGAACAGTTAAACCGCTCCGATTCGGAACCTTTCGTGCCGCTTCAACCCAAGAAACTGGCCACGGTGCAGGAGACGGAAGCTCAGGAGCTGGCGCAAGCCGTAAGGCATTTGACAGAAAAGTAAGAGGAGTGCGTGCGGAATGATTGCACTGAAGCAATCCCCCTTGTCCAATATCGGCGTATGGAAACAATGGAAAAGTGACGGTTTGCTTTCGGCGAAGCAGGCGCTGATCGAGCATTATTTGCCGCTCGTGGATTATGTGGTCGGCCGCCTCCTCATCGGATTGCCCAAAACCGTCTCTAGGGACGATTTATCGAGCTATGGTATAATGGGATTGATCGATGCGATCGAGAAGTTTGACTACGAACGCGGACTGCAGTTCGAGACGTACGCGTCTTGGCGCATTCGCGGCGCGATCATCGACGGGCTGAGGCAGGGAGATTGGGTCCCGCGGTCCGTCCGGGAAAAGGCCAAAAAAATCGAGGATGCCTATCAGAAGCTCGAACAGCACTACTTGCGCTCTGTGACCGATGCCGAGATCAGCGCTTATTTGGAAGTCAGCGAGAAGGAGTTTCAGCAGATGCTCCAGGAAATCTCGATTACGACGGTATGCTCGTTCGACGACCCGATTAAGGAAGAAGATTCGGAAACCCGGTTATCGCTGATGGTCGATGAAAAGGCGAAAAACCCCGAATACAAAGTCAACGAATTTTTTCTGAAGGAGTCACTTGCGAAAGCGATCGATAAGCTGACGGAGAAGGAGCGCACCGTCGTTTCGCTGTTTTATTACGAGGAGCTTTCGCTGAGCGAGATTGCGGAAGTGATGTCGTTATCTCCGTCGCGCATCTCCCAGCTTCATTCCAAAGCGGTGCTGAGGCTGAGAGGATCGCTGGGAAGATGGAAAAATCAATTGCTCCAGCAATAGCGGGAAGTAAAACCAAGGAGGAATCACATTGTCCACCGAAAAGTCTTTGGACCACTTATTAACTGTGAGCCTAGCCGAGGACAAAATGTCAGCCTCCATCCAAGTCGTTTCGCTTCCGGGCTCTTTTCCTTATACGGTTAACGACATAATTGCTTTTCTTCATAAGAATGACGTGCGAAGCGGAATTCAGCCAGATATCGTCAATCGACTCATCCAAGATCCGAAGCCGTTCTTTCAGACCAAAACCGTAGTAGCCACCGGCATACTTCCGGGAGCCGGAATTGACGGATACGTGCGAAGCCTGTATGAAATGGATGCAGCAGCGACAAAACCGGCGGAGCTAGAGGATGGAACCGTCGATTATAAGGAAGTGACCCGGCTGTCGAACGTCCGCAAAGGGCAACTGATCGCCGAGCGGGTTCCTCCCAAGGAAGGAACCCCCGGCAAGACGGTGACGGGCGAGCCGATTCCCGGCCAGGCGGGCAAAGAAAGCCGGTTCAAAATCGGCAAAAATGTCGTAGCCGACGGCGAGCAGAAAGCGCTTTATGCCGCAATAGATGGGATGGTCGTCAAGACCGATCACGACAAAATCAACGTGTTTCCCGTATTTGAAGTGAACGGGGACGTCGATTACCGGATCGGGAATATCGATTTTCTGGGAACCGTCGTCATTCGCGGCAACGTCCTGTCGGGCTTCAAAGTGAAGGCGGCCGGCGACATCCGTATTACTGGCGGCGTTGAAGGGGCCGAAGTGGAAGCGCTCGGCTCGATTGAGATCAGCGCTGGTGTTCTGGGCCATAATAAAGCGGTTATTCGCGCAGGCGTCAATCTAAAAAGCTCGTTTATTCAGGACGCGGTTATCGAGGCTGGAGGCAACGTTCACGTCTCGCAAAGCATCCTGCACTCCCAAGTCCGGGCAGGGCAACACGTATATTGTACCGGCCCGAAAGGACTGATCGTAGGCGGGACGATCCAGGCGGGGGAGAAGGTGGTTGCCCGAACGATCGGCAACTCCATGTCCACACCGACGGCGATAGAAGTCGGCGTGTTGCCGGAGCTGCGCAACGAGCTCTCTACGCTGCGTCAGCAGCTTCGAAATGTGCAGGACGGTCTGGATAAGACGGACAAGGCATTAACGCTGCTTGACCAGCTTGCCGCCGCCGGATCACTGACGCCTGAGAAGCTGGCTTTGCGGATCAAGCTGTCCCATACGAAGAAACAAGCGGCTGACGAACAAATCGCTTTCCGCGAGCGCATTCTCGAAATTGAAAAAACGCTCGAAGATACGGAACGCGCCAAAGTGGAAGTGATCTCCATGATATACGGCGGGACGAAAATCGTAATCGGCCGATACACCCGCTTTATTAAGGACGCTACGCCCAGAGTCCATTTCATGTACTCCGAAGGCGATATATCGATGCTGCCTAACGGGTAACTTCTCCCGTACAGCCTGAACTGAAGGCGTCCTCGGCCCGCAGAAAGCCAATACTCCGCACTGGAGGGGAAAGCATGAGCCTTAGATCAGTTGAGATGCAAATCGCGATACCGCGCACAAGCGAAGCGGCCAGCGTGCAAAACCAGTTGTCGCAAAAGCCGATGTATGATCAGGCGGCGCTGGCTGCCAAATCGACGGAACAAAAGGAACGTCAGCTTCAGCAAAGCGCCAAAGTGGACGAGGCAGCGGAGCCGCAAATCCGAGACGACCAGCAGAGAGGCTCGAAGGGAAGAAGGGACCGTTCAGGCGCCAAGTCCAATACGGGAAAGAATAATCAGGCCGGAAGCTCCCCGGGGAGCGGGCATCCGTACAAGGGGCATCATATTGATTTTTCTTTATAACTGGTCAGAAGAAGGTGAACAAGCAGCATGGATCCCTGGCTGTATATCGTGTTGCTCGGATTGGTCCTCATCGTCTATGCGAAGCTTGTTCCGAAGAAAGAGCCCGCGGCAAAGCAGACGAATGTAATGAAAGAAATCGAAGACACGATGGAGCTTTTCTCCGCAGAGCTGGAAGAGGAGAACAAGCAGCTTCTCGGGCTCGTCTCCGGGATGAAACAAGAGCACGAAGCCCATACCGCGACTTTGCTGGGCCGGATCGAAGCGCTCGAACAGCAAAATAAAGCGGTTAACGAGCAATTAAGCATTCTGCTGGACCAGCGAATGCGGAAAGAACCAGTCCCGGCTGCCGCCGGCGCAGAAGCTCCTGTCCTGGACGCCCTTCCGGTTGCCGCTCCTTTGGCGCAGCAGGCCGAGGAACCGGCCGTTCAGCCGGAACCGGTGCCTGCAAGTATCCGCGATCGGTATCCCGACGTTTTCCGGTTATACGAGCAGGGCAAATCGACCGAATATATCGCCAAGAAGCTGGAAATGAACAAAGGCGAGGTTATGCTGATCATCCAGCTCGCGAAGCAGGAGGACCAGAGCCGTGTTTAAAAATAAAGGTTTCGTGTACGGCCTAGGGATCGGCCTCATCGCCGGAGCGGTTATGCTGCAGCTGATGTTTAAGGTGGACGAGATGGAAAACCGCACGATCCGGCAAGGGGGACCTGCCGCCGTCGATCAGCTTCAGGCCGAGGCGGACAAGCTGAACTACAAGGTTGTTCCTAAAGACCAGAAGACGTACTCCGACAAAGACATCGAAGCGATCCGTCAGAAGACGTCCGAGGAAGAACGCTCGAAGCTCGCCGCACAGCCGGTTCCGCAGCAGGTTCCGCCGAAAACGGTAAGCTCGGTGTACATTACGGAGCAGATGAACGCGTATCATGTGGCCGATATGCTGCTCAAAGCGAATCTGATCGCGGATTCGAACGGCTTTGTCACCACTTTGCGGGACAAAAAGTTAACGACGCGCATACGTGCAGGGTCGTACTCGTTTGAGGGCGGCGCCTCTGTGGACGATATTATTTCAAGGATAACGATAGCGAACCCATAGACCGTATTTCGCCTTGCAAGCGAATCCGGTCTATTCGCCGTATGACCCGGGGCGGGCTGAAGCAGGAAATCCGCGGTTCGCGTCGAACCGCTAACGGTAGGAAGACGCGATGAAGTGGGGAGGATGTAGCGATGGCCGTGTATACCGTTCATTTTTATTTTATCGGCGGAGGAAGCCACCAGATGGAAGTTCAGGCCGATACGTTTTCGCAAGTATCGATGAGCATTACGCATAACCGCGACGGGTGGTTCGGCAAGCAGGGGGACTTGATTCAGTTGCGCAATGTGGAGCGTGTCCAGATTGCCGAGTCGGACGAAGGCCGCCCCAGAACGGGCAGGTTTTAGCCGCTTTGTCGAAAGCTAGCGGATTCGGTTGCAAACCCTATTTCGGATATGGTATAGTAATTGACGGTGTTAAACCACGCACGCCATTCAATTTCTTTGAAGGTGCTCACGCTCCTGTCCGGGAGATGAGTCTCAAAGAAAGATGCGACTGGCGGAGGAAACCCAAAACCAATTTAGAGGAGGTGTGTGAAGATGGCAGTAATCTCCATGAAACAGCTTCTGGAAGCTGGGGTACACTTCGGTCATCAAACCCGTCGCTGGAACCCGAAAATGGATCGTTACATCTTCACCGAAAGAAACGGCATTTACATTATCGACCTGCAAAAAACGGTCAAAAAAGTGGAAGAAGCGTACAACTTCGTAAAATCGGTCGCTGAAGAAGGCGGCACGATCCTGTTCGTAGGAACGAAGAAGCAAGCTCAAGATTCCGTTAAAGAAGAAGCAGAGCGCAGCGGCATGTACTACATCAACCAGCGTTGGCTCGGCGGCACTCTGACGAACTTCTCCACGATCCAAAAACGGGTTAACCGTCTGCATGAGCTGGATCGTATGGAAAGCGACGGAACGTTCGATCTGCTTCCTAAAAAAGAAGTTATCATTCTCCGCAAAGAAATGGAACGCCTGGAGAAATTCCTCGGCGGCATCAAACATATGAAGCAATTGCCAAGCGCGCTGTTCGTTATCGACCCGCGTAAAGAGCGCATTGCAGTTGCTGAAGCACGCAAATTGGGTATTCCGATCGTCGGTATCGTTGACACGAACTGCGATCCGGACGAAATCGACTACGTCATTCCGGGCAACGACGACGCGATCCGCGCCGTGAAGCTGCTGACAGGCAAAATGGCCGACGCCGTTATCGAAGCTCATCAAGGCGAGCAAACGACAGCTTAATTGATCGGTACAACGAAAGGGTGGTTAGAAGGTTATATAACCTCTCGCCGCCCTTTTTTTAAAGAGAATATTCGATCGTTCACAACTCCGGGCAGAACGGGGTAATTTAAGGGAGGTACGACGGAAATGGCAGTATCGGCACAAGCAGTTAAAGAATTGCGCGAAAAAACCGGAGCAGGCATGCTCGATTGCAAAAAAGCTTTGGAAGAAGCAAATGGAGATCTGACAAAAGCAGCCGAGCTCCTTCGTGAGAAAGGGTTGTCCGCAGCAGCTAAAAAAGGCGACCGCATCGCAACCGAAGGTCTCGTGGAATCTTATATTCATGCAGGCGGCCGGATCGGCGTGCTTGTCGAAGTCAACTGCGAAACCGACTTCGTTGCCAATACGGATTCGTTCCGCGAATTCGTCCGCAGCATCGCGATGCAAATCGCAGCTACAAGCCCGCTGTACGTCGGTCGTGAAGAAGTACCGCAAGAGGCGCTGGACAAAGAACGCGAAATTTTGAGAAACCAGGCTCTGAACGAAGGCAAACCGGCTCATATCGTCGACAAAATGGTAGAAGGCCGTCTCTCGAAATATTACGAAGAATACTGCTTGCTCGAGCAGCCATACATTAAGGATCAGGACAAAACGGTCAGCATGCTGCTGAATGAAAAAGTGGCTACGATCGGCGAGAAAATCGCGATCCGCCGTTTCGTTCGTTATGAGCTCGGCGAAGGTATGGAGAAAAAGCAAGACAACTTCGTGGAAGAAGTTATGGCTCAAGTCAAACAATAAGGTAGCGTCCGGACAACCAATACCAGAGATTCGGTATTGGTTGTCCCATAACTGCCCGACAAAAGGAACACAGGTACAGCGTGTTCCTTCTTTTGTAACGGAACCGGCATAGGAGGAGACCATATTGGAACGACCGAAATACAAACGAGTGGTGTTGAAGCTTAGCGGGGAAGCGCTCGCTGGTCAACAAGGATACGGAATCGACTCCGCCATGATTTCAGAAATCGCCGCTCAGGTGAAAGATATACACGAATTGAACGTGGAAGTGGCTATCGTCGTCGGTGGGGGCAATATCTGGCGAGGCATCGCCGGCAGTGCCAAAGGAATCGACCGGGCTACTGCGGACTACATGGGGATGCTGGCAACGGTGATGAACTCGCTGGCGCTGCAAGACGCCCTGGAGCAAATCGAAGTTCCGACCCGTGTTCAAACGTCGATCACGATGCAGCAAGTAGCGGAGCCATACATTCGCCGCAGAGCGATTCGCCATCTCGAGAAAGGCCGCGTCGTTATTTTTGCAGCCGGAACCGGCAATCCTTATTTCTCGACGGATACGACTGCAGCACTCCGTGCGGCTGAGATCGAAGCGGAAGTTATCCTTATGGCCAAAAATAAAGTGGATGGTGTCTACAGCGCAGATCCGTTCAAAGATTCGAATGCCGAGAAATTCGAAACCCTCACCTATATGGAGATGCTCAACAAAAACTTGGGCGTAATGGATTCAACAGCATCGTCGCTCTGTATGGATAATAATATTCCTTTGCTCGTATTTTCCATCACCGAACGCGGAAATATTAAACGGGCCGTATTGGGCGAGAAAATCGGAACGATTGTGAAAGGGAGTGCACATTGATGCCGCAGTCCATTAAGAAAAATGCGGAAGAACGTATGGAGAAAGCGATTGGAGCGCTCAAAAGAGAACTAGCTGCTTTGCGCGCAGGACGCGCCACCCCGGCTCTGCTGGATCGCATCCAAGTCGAATATTACGGGTCGATGACGCCGGTCAATCAGCTGGCGAATATTAATACGCCCGATTCCCGCACGCTTATGATTCAGCCGTGGGACAAGTCTTCCATGGGCGCGATCGAGAAGGCGATCTTAAAGTCGGAGCTGGGTCTTACTCCTTCCAACGACGGCAGTGCGATTCGTCTCAGCATTCCGCCGCTTACGGAAGAACGCCGCGGGGAACTCGTCAAAATGACGAAGAAATATGGCGAAGAAGCGAAAGTGGCGATCCGCAATATTCGTCGCGATGCTAACGATGAGATTAAAAAACTCGAGAAAACGACGATTTCCGAGGACGAATCCCGCCGTCATCAGGACGATATTCAAAAATCCACAGACAAGTTCATTGCTGAAACGGATAAAGTGCTGGCGGCCAAAGAGAAAGAGATTATGGAAGTGTAACAGCAGGGATCAAGGCCCCCCGGTATCGAAGGGGGATTTTTGTGTTCGCTTCGAACAGGGGTGTGTGGGTACTATGTTCCATCTTTTCAAAAAGGCGCAATCCGACCGGAGCGTAAACAATATCGGGCAATTGCAGCCGGACAATATTCCGGGTCATATCGCGATTATTATGGACGGAAACGGCAGATGGGCCAAAAAACGGGGCTTGCCCCGCATCGCCGGGCATCATGCGGGCATGAAAGCCGTAAAACGGACTACGATCGCGGCGGACGAACTGGGAGTTAAAGTGTTGACACTGTACGCCTTTTCCACGGAAAACTGGAAACGTCCCCGCGAAGAAGTCGACTTTTTGATGAAGCTGCCTCAGGAATTTTTGGCGCTTGAACTCGATGAACTGGTCGAGAAAAACGTTCAGGTCCGACTGACCGGATGGAAGGAAGGGCTTCCCGGCCACACGCTGGAAGCGGTGGAAACGGCGATCGAACGAACGCAAAGCAACAACGGTCTTATCCTTAATTTTGCGCTCAATTATGGAAGCCGCCACGAAATCGTAAATGCCGTCCGTGAAATCGCCGAGCAAGTGAAGCGGGGAGAGCTGAACGAAGAGGACATATCCGAATCGATTCTCTCCAGCAAGCTGCTTACAGGCAATTTGCCCGATCCCGACCTGATCATCCGGACGAGCGGAGAAATTCGGATCAGCAACTTCATGTTATGGCAGATGGCCTATTCCGAGCTTTGGTTTACCGACATTTATTGGCCGGAGTTCACCGAGCGGCATCTGATGCAGGCGATCGGCGAATACCAGCGCCGGGCTAGACGATACGGAGGCCTGTAGCACGTTTTTCGGACGGAGGAAATCGGTTGAAACAACGAATTATTACCGGCGTCGTCGCAGGTGCCGGGTTTTTACTATTTCTCGTTCTAGGCGGTTTTTATTATACCGCCTTGATTTTGCTGCTCGCAGCTGTCGCTTATTTCGAATATACGCGTATGAACGGTCAGCCGCAAATACGCTTAATTACGTTGCTCGGATACCTATCTACGCTGTACATCGCGTTTCCTTGGGAGAAATATCCCGAGTGGAAGGCGCTTTCCTACGAATCGACGGCGTGGCTGGCTCTATTTCTCATGTTCGCGGTGACGGTTATATCCAAAAACAAAGTGACGATCGACCAGATCGCGCTTGTGCTTCTTGGCGCTTTGTATATCGGTACAGGCTTTCATTACATGATAGCGACGCTTCTGGGCACGAACGGCCTTTACTGGACCTTGCTTCTGTTCGTATGCGTCGTGGCGTCCGACACGGGAGCCTATTTCACAGGGCGCGCGTTTGGGAAGCGTCCTTTGTGGCCTACCATCAGCCCCAAAAAAACAGTGGAGGGAGCTTTGGGCGGAATCGCCGTTTCGATTGTTGCTGCACTCTGCTTTTCTTTATATGCTCCTTCTCTGTTGTTTTGGGGAAGCGCCATCGGGCTCGGGCTCGCGATCGCGGTCGTCGGTCAAATGGGCGATCTGATCCAATCCGCCTACAAACGAATTCGCAATATTAAAGATACCGGCGCTATCCTGCCGGGGCACGGGGGCGTGCTGGACCGCTGCGACAGCTGGCTGATCGTCTTCCCGTTCGTCCACCTGCTGTCTCTTATCCCGCAGTAACCGGCCATTTAACGGAGGTGCCATAGAAGTATGAAACGAATCTCTTTACTGGGCAGCACCGGATCGATCGGAACGCAAACGCTGGACGTGATATCCCGCTATCCCGAACAGTTTCAAGTCGAAGCGCTCGCAGCGGGGCAGAACGGAGATTTGGTGGTCGAGCAGGCGAACCGGTTCCGGCCCAAGCTCGTATCCGTCTCTTCGAAGGAACTGGCGGATACGGTAACCCCGCGGCTCCCGGCCGGAACGGCTGTTGTGTACGGAGAGCAGGGGCTGATCGAGGCGGCGGCCAACAACGATGCGGATATGGTCGTCACGGCGATTGTCGGAAGCCAGGGATTAAAGCCGACGCTAGCTGCAATCGAAGCCGGGAAACAGATCGGTCTCGCCAACAAAGAAACGCTCGTAAGCGGAGGGCATCTCGTCTCGGCTGCGGCGCAGCGCAAAGGCGTGCAAATATTGCCGGTAGACAGCGAGCATTCCGCGATTTTTCAATGTTTAAACGGCGAATCGATAAAATCGGTCCGGAAAATCGTCCTGACGGCTTCGGGCGGTTCCTTCCGTGACCGTACGCGGGAGCAGCTCGCAAACGTTACGGTGCAGGAAGCGCTGGCCCATCCGAACTGGTCGATGGGAGCAAAAGTGACGATCGATTCGGCTACAATGGTCAATAAAGGGCTGGAGGTCATCGAGGCACACTGGCTGTTCGGGCTAGCGTACGAGCAGATCGAGGTGCTCATCCATCCGGAAAGCATCATCCACTCGTTCGTCGAATACGAAGACCGCAGCATCATCGCTCAGATGGGACTGCCCGATATGCGAGTTCCGATCCAGTATGCGCTTACATATCCGGACCGGTACGTCTCTCCCGTTCAATCTCTGGATTTGACGGAGCTTGGCAAGCTGCATTTCCGTACGATGGATTTCGATCGTTTTCCTTGCCTGCGTATGGCTTTTGAATGCGGAAAGACGGGCGGAACGATGACGACGGTATTTAATGCGGCGAACGAGGTCGCCGTAGCCCGGTTTTTGGCCGGTGAAATCACGTTCCTCGGCATTGAGGAAGTGATCGAATCGGTGATCGGGCGCCATCAGCCGATCCGGCTTCCGGCTCTGGAAGAAATCGACGAAGCGGACAGCTGGGCCCGCCTGGCTGCCGGTGAAATACGGGTGTAGGGAAAGACCTCCGACTTCAGGTTCTGATCCTTGCGGCTAGCTTGTATTATAGTAAAGAATAATGTTAATCTTAGTACAGGCTGAAACAAGAAACTGCGATACGATCGCAGCCCGAGCTTTACGGGATAAGCGCCGCGGGAGGAAGATGCTGTTGTCACCTCAGGTCATATTTCAGATTGTGCTTATGTTTTTCGTACTTGTGACGATCCATGAATGGGGACATTATTATTTCGCGAAACGGGCCGGTATTCTCGTGCGCGAATTCGCTATCGGTTTCGGTCCTAAGCTGTTTTCGTTCACGCGCGGGGAGACTCGCTACACGCTTCGTTTGCTTCCGATCGGCGGTTTCGTACGGATGGCGGGCGAAGATCCGGAGATCGTCCAGATTCAGCCGGGCCAGACGATCGCCGTCGGTCTCGAGCAAGGACGCGTAAGCCGGATTTACCTCGATCAGCTGGATCAGAGAACAGGTGTGGTGCAAGGAACGGTAGAGCAGATCGACCTGGAGCATCAGCTCAGCGTGAAGCTGGATGTGGACGGGGAGAAGCTGACCTATGCCGTACATCCTGCCGCGTTTATGATTACAAAAGGCAAAGAAGCGCAAATCGCGCCTTGGGACCGGCAGTTCGGAAGCAAGACGGTCGGACAGCGGGCGTTGTCGATATTCGCCGGGCCCCTCATGAACTTTATCCTGGCATTCGTTTTGTTCGTGACCGTCATGTTTTTGGCGGGAATGCCGACCAATGTGAAGATCGACCGGGTAGAGCCCGACTCTCCCGCCCAGAAGGCGGGGCTGCTCGCCGGGGATATTATCACCCAAGTGAACGGACAGCAGATCGGTTCCGCACCGAGCGAATTAACGGGCCTTATTCGCGGCTCGGAGAACAAGAAGATGGACTGGACCATTTTGCGTGGCGGGCAGGTACAGCTTCTGCAAGTAACTCCAGAATTAAAAGAGAACACCGTATTGGTCGGTGTTCGGCTGACCGCCGATACGCGGACAACGACAATCGGCGAGGCGTTATCCGGCGGTTGGAACAATATGGTCGAGGCTACGAAACAAATTATGATCGGCTTCAAGACGCTGGTGACGGGACAGTTTAAGCTGGACGATCTCGGCGGTCCGGTCCGGATTGTGGAAGTGACCGGGGAGCACGCAAGCGCAGGCCTTCCGCAGTACACGTTCTGGTGTGCCGTCTTTAGCTTATATTTGGGGATATTCAATTTATTGCCATTCCCTGCGTTGGACGGCAGCCGACTAGTTTTTCTCGGTCTCGAAGCAGTCCGGGGAAAGCCGGTCGATCCGAATCGGGAAAGCATGGTCCATTTCGTTGGCTTTGCGATGATGATGCTGCTTATGATTGCCGTTACGTACAACGACATTTTGCGCTTGATCAAAGGCTGAGGCCATCCGGCAGGACACAAGCGATTGTGTCCTGTTGCCGGTTTACGGCGATGCAGGCACTACGCTTACGCTTAGCGGCAAATAGGAAGACCATTTAATTGCTATCTTCGGTCTTACGAAGCTTTTTATGACGATCTAGCCGAGATATGCTAAAATGGCGTAATAGAGTCACTTTCCATCGTCTTCACGACGCAGGCTTTTTTTACAAAAAAGCCCAAGTTTATCCTTACGACGCAAGCTTTTCTACGAAAAGCTCAGTTTATCCTTACGACGCAGGCTTTTTTTACAAAAAGCCCTCAGGAGGCCCAGTCGCTCATGTCCAAAGAAAAACAATTTGTTAAAGAAATTACGCCTCAAGCCGAAGATTTCTCCCGCTGGTATCTCGACACGATCAGCAAGGCGGAACTGATGAGTTATTCGCCGGTTCGCGGTTGCGTCGTTCTTCGTCCCGACGGTTACGAGATTTGGGAACATATACAGCGCGAGCTGGACCGCAAGTTCAAAGAAACCGGCCACCGCAACGCTTACTTCCCGCTGTTCATTCCGGAGAGCTTCTTCCAGAAAGAGAAAGAACACGTGGAAGGCTTCAATCCCGAACTGCCCTGGGTGACGGAAGCGGGGGGAGAGAAGCTTGAAGAGCGGCTTGCCATCCGTCCGACCTCGGAGACGATGATCGGCCATATGTACTCGAACTGGATCAACTCGTATCGCGACCTGCCGGTACTGATCAACCAGTGGGCCAATGTAGTGCGCTGGGAAAAGCGGACGCTGCCGTTTTTGCGGACGACGGAATTTTTGTGGCAGGAAGGCCACACGGCCCATGAGGACGAGAAGGACGCCCGCGAAGAAACGATGCGGATGCTGGAAGTATACCGTGAATTCGCGGAAAACTTCCTGGCGATTCCGGTCATCGTCGGACAGAAGACGCCTTCGGAGAAGTTCGCCGGCGCTGTCGACACGTATTCGATCGAAGCGATGATGAAGGACGGCAAAGCGGTTCAGGCAGGAACTTCGCACTACTTGGGAACCAACTTCGCACAGGCGTTCGATATCAAATATTTGGACCGGAGCAACGAGCAGCAATATGTACATACGACGTCCTGGGGCGTCAGTACACGTCTGATCGGCGCGCTGATTATGGTGCACGGGGACGACCGCGGACTGGTGCTTCCGCCCAAGGTCGCTCCTACGCAAGCTGTCGTCATCCCGATCGGCCCTCCGAAGACGCGCGATCAGGTCGTGCCGCGCGCCGAAGAGATGTTTTACGAGCTTAAACGGGCCGGTATCCGCGTGAAGCTGGACGATAACCCGGATCAAAGCCCGGGCTGGAAATTCAACGAATACGAAATGCGCGGAGTACCGATCCGCATCGAATTCGGACCGAGAGATATGGAGAACGGACAAGCGGTTCTCGTCTCCCGCGTAACCGGGGAGAAACGTCCGGTGAAGCTCGATGCGATCGTAGACGAAGTGCAGAAGCTGCTGGAAGAAGTTCATCAGGCGATGTATGACAACGCCAAGGCGTTAATGGAAAGCAACTTCAAATCGCTCGACACGCTGGATGAGATGAAAAGCTTCCTGGAGGCGCAGCGCGGGTTCGTTCTCGCCGGCTGGTGCGGTTCGGACGTATGCGAACGTCAAGTCAAGGAAGAAACCGGGGCGACGAGCCGCAATATGCCGTTTGAACCGAAGGAACACAAGTCCGCCTGTATCGTGTGCGGCTCCAAAGCGGAACATACGGTCGTTTACGGCAAATCGTATTGATCGGTTCGGCGATGACCCCAAGAAGGGACATGGATGAGCTTCCGGCTTACATCCGCTTTTTGGGGTCATTTTATGTCCCGGCATGAGGGACGACGAGTGCCCATGAACCGGCAGGAAGGAATCCCCCTGCCTAAGAATCTATCAATCTGCCAATGCGACATCACTAGCTAGTTTGGGAGGGAACCGGATGAGCAACGCGGCGGACAAAAGGAAGCGGTTTGAGCTGCTGCTGGAGCAGTCGGCCGTGCCGGCCAACGTCGTCGAAGCGTATTTTACGGACGGTCATATCGAGAGGGTGGAATGCAGCCGGAGCAACCGGGAATGGACGTTTATCATCGCCAAGAACAAAGTTGTTCCGGTAGATATTTACCGTTCATTTTATAAAATGGTGCGGGACAAATATGTGCATATCGCCAAAATCCGCATGATCTTCCACTATTCCGCCGAGGTGGCCGACGAGCAGCTGCTCGAGCATTATTGGGGGCTGTTCATCGATTGGGTGCAGCGGGAAGCGACCTCGGTCAACGGCTGGATGAGCAAAGCGTCTTATGAGGTGAACGGAGGCGTCATTACGCTGCGGATGCTTGACCCGATCGGACTCGAGATGGCCCGCAAAAGAAGCGTCGACGGCTGGGTGCAGCGGTTTTTCGAGGAAAATTTCGGCCGCCGCTATAACGTCAGACTGGCGCTAAGCGAGACCAGCAACGAAGTGTTTGAAAAGTTTGCGCAGCGGGTCGTCGAGGAAGAGCGGACGGTTATTCAGGAAATTATGACGTCCGTGGACACGGAGCCGGAGCTGCCGGAAGTTCCGGAAGGCGATCTGAAGCTGATGATCGGTTATGAGATCAAAGATCCGCCGGTGCCTCTGAAGGACGTGCTGGAGGAAGAGAAAAAAGTAACGGTGCAGGGGCTCATTTTCGGCCTGGACAAAAAGGAACTGAGAAACGGCAACACGCTGTTCGAGTTCAAGCTGACCGACTTTTCCGATTCTCTCATGCTGAAGGCGTTTGCCCGCAACAAGGAAGATTTGAAAATATTAAACCTGCTTCAAAACGGCAAATGGATTCGTGTGCGCGGCAAAGTGGAGTACGACCGGTTCATGATGACTCCGGAGCTGGTTATGATTCCAAGCGATCTGACCGAAGTCGTGGCGCCCCCGGAGCGAAAGGACGACGCGCCCGAGAAACGGGTGGAGCTGCATCTGCATTCGACGCTCAGTACGATGGATGCCGTAACCCCGATCGACGAATATATCAAAACCGCCGCAAAGTGGGGGCACAAAGCGATCGCGCTAACCGACCACGGCAACGTGCAGGCGTATCCGGAAGCGAACAAAGCCGCGAAAAAGCACGGAATCAAAATGATTTACGGACTCGAAGCGAACGTCGTTAACGATGCGGTGCCGGTTGTCATGAATGCGGCGGACCTATCGCTTGCCGAAGCGACTTACGTCGTATTCGATATCGAGACGACCGGTCTGTCGGTTATCAACAACAAGATCATCGAACTGGCCGGCGTTAAAATGCAGGACGGCAAAGTGATCGACAAGTTCGAAACCTTCGTCAATCCGCACGAAAAAATCCCTTATCATATCACGCAATTGACCCATATTACAGACGAAATGGTTGTGGGCGCGCCCGAACTGGAGGATGTGCTCCCGAAATTTATCGAGTTCGTCGGCGATGCGGTGCTTGTGGCGCATAATGCCAAATTTGATATGGGCTTTATTCAGGAATCGTGTAAAAGGCAGCAGCTGCCGATTTTGCCGAACCCCGTTCTGGATACGTTGGAATTGGCCCGCTTGCTGTATCCTTCGCTCAAAAACCACAGACTTAATACGTTGTCCGACAAGTTCAAGGTCAGCCTGGACAATCACCATAGGGCGGTAGACGACTCCGCGGCGCTCGGGCAAGTGTTGTTCCATATGCTGAAAGAGGCGGCCGATCGCGGCAAGCTGCAGCTCACTCAGTTGAATGACGAGGTCGGGAAAAATTTGTCCAACACCCGTCCGTTCCACTGCTGCATTTATGCCAAAAATGCGGATGGAAAAAAGAACTTGTATAAGCTGATTTCGATGTCGCACACCGAATATTTCAACCGGGTGCCCTGTATTCCCCGCAGCAAGCTGATCGAGCTCCGGGAAGGGCTTCTGATTTCATCCGGCTGCGAGAAAGGCGAGTTTTTCGAAGCGGTGCTTAACAAGTCGATGGAGGAAGCGGAGCAGGTTGCAGAGTTCTACGACGTGCTGGAAGTGCAGCCGATCGGCGTGAATATGCATCTGGTGGACAAAGGGCTCGTCGGCAGCAGATTGGAGCTGGAGGAGGCGAACCGGCGCGTCGCGCAAATTGCAGAGAAGCAGGGCAAGTGGCTGATCGCTACGGGCAACGTGCACTATTTGCGCCCCAGAGAGAAAATACACCGGGACATTACGATTCATGGCATCACCGGGTTTAGTCCGCTCAAGGATATGAAGAAGCCGGACGTTCATTTCCGCACGACAAAGGAAATGCTCGACGAATTCGCTCATTTGGGCCAAGAGAAAGCGTACGAAGCCGTGGTCACGAATACGAACTTATTCGCGGATCTGATCGAGGAGTACGATCTGTTCCCGAAAAAGCTGTTTACGCCGATTATTGAAGGAGCGGAGGACGTAATCCGCACAACATGTTACAATACAGCCAAAGATCTGTACGGAGATCCCGTTCCCGAAGTAGTCGTCAAGCGTCTGGAGAAAGAGCTCGTGCCGATTATCAATTACGGCTTCTCCGCCAACTATCTGATCTCCGCCCGCCTCGTCAAAAAGTCGAACGCCGACGGATACCTGGTCGGTTCCCGGGGTTCCGTAGGCTCGTCGGTAGTCGCCACGTTTCTCGGGATCTCGGAGGTTAATCCGCTGCCGCCGCACTATATGTGTCCTTCCTGCAAGCACAGCGAATGGATTCTCGATGGCAGTATACCGAGCGGTTTCGATCTGCCGGACAAAGATTGTCCGGAGTGCGGAGCGAAGCTGAAGGGCGAAGGCCAAGATATTCCGTTCGAAACGTTCCTGGGCTTTAAGGGCGATAAGGTTCCCGATATCGATCTGAACTTCTCCGGGGAATACCAGCCTGAGGCGCATAATTTCACGAAGGTGATGTTCGGCGAAAAAAGTGTGTTTCGTGCAGGAACGATCGGTACGGTTGCGGAGAAGACCGCATTCGGTTATGTCAAGAAATACGAGGAAGACCAGGGCAAGCAATGGCGGACGGCCGAGGTGCTGCGTCTGGCTCAAGGCTGCACCGGCGTAAAGCGCAGTACGGGACAGCATCCGGGCGGAATCGTCGTCGTGCCCGATTACATCGAAGTCGAGGACGTTACGCCGGTTCAATACCCGGCCGACGACACGAAGGCCGATTGGAAAACGACCCATTTCGACTATCACGCGTTTGAGGAAAACTTGCTCAAGCTCGATATACTCGGACACGACGATCCGACGATGATGCGGATGCTGCAGGATTTGACCGGTGTAGACCCGACGACGATTCCGATGAACGATCCGAAAGTAATGAGCTTGTTTAACTCTACTGAGGCGCTGGGCGTAACGCCCGAACAAATCCGTTCGTCTGTCGCCACTTACGGGGTGCCGGAGATGGGGACGAAGTTCGTCCGTCAGATGCTTCAGGAAACGCAGCCTTCCACGTTTGCCGACCTGCTGCAAATTTCCGGATTGTCTCACGGTACGGGAGTGTGGCTCGGCAACGCCCAGGAGCTGATCCGGAACAATACGTGCAACATTAAAACCGTTATCGGGTGCCGGGACGATATCATGCTGTATCTGATCTATAAAGCGGGACTGGATGCGGGTCTGGCGTTTAAGATTACGGAAAGCGTGCGTAAGGGCCGGGGGCTGACGGACGAGTGGATCGATGAAATGAAAAAACATAACGTGCCGAAATGGTATATCGATTCGTGTCTGAAGATCGAATACATGTTTCCGAAGGCGCATGCCGCCGCTTACGTTATATCGGCCGTACGTACCGCCTATTTCAAGCTGTATCACCCGATCGCATATTACGCCACGTATTTTTCGGTGCGCGCTTCCGAAGATTTTGACATCGAGCTGTGCTGTCAAGGCTACGACGCGATCAAAGCTAAGCTGATCGAGATTGAGGAGAAAGGGTTCCAGGCGCTGCCCAAAGAGAAAGCGATGATCTCGGTGCTGGAGATGGCGCTGGAAATGACGGCCCGCGGATTTTCGTTCAAAAGCATCGATCTGTACCGGTCCGACGCGACGCGGTTTATAATCGACGATAAAGCTCTCATCCCTCCCTTCTCTTCCATTCAGGGAGTAGGGGAAAACGCGGCCCGCAATATTGCGGCTTCCCGGGAAGACGGGCCGTTCCTGTCGATCGAAGACTTCCAGACGAAGTCCAAAGCGACCAAAACGATCATCGAAATACTAGGCGGAATGGGCTGCTTCCGCGGCTTGCCGGAGTCCAACCAGCTGTCCTTGTTTTAACGGCTCGGAACCTTCCTTATAGTGCGAGTTCAAAAAGTCCGGTTTTCAGCACCGAGAAGATGGGATGAAGCTAGGAAATGAGGGGCGGAGCGTAGTGGCAGCTTTCGTGATCACCGGAAGTTCCGGCTGAATTCCATATTCGATGACGAGCAGGCTTCCTGATCGGCTTCGAGATCAAAAGTGGGCTTTTTGAACAACCTCTTATATTGATTTTTTCCGCTGGAACGGCCGTGTTTAAGCTAGGAAACCGCTTGTTTTCAGGTTGAAAGGAAACAACTGTTATGGTATAATCATTTTTGGCAATAATGAGTACGGATAGATTGACGCGACTGGAGAGTGGGGAAACCCACTCTTTACGTTTTATCGCACATATCGGAGCTATCCGGCGAAAGTAGCGAAGGAGGTCGACCATGGCGCAGCACATCAAAACGGCCGTGGAGCAAATGCTGGCGCCCTTTTTGGAGCGTGAAGGGTTCGAGTTGGTGGATATCGAGTATGTGAAGGAGGGAAGCAACTGGTTCCTTCGCGTATTTGTAGATAAAGAGGGCGGCATCGACATTGACGATTGCGGCCGCATCAGCGAGTTTTTAAGTGAGCGGCTGGATGAGAAAGATCCGATTCCAACCGCCTATTTTCTCGAAGTATCGTCTCCCGGAGCGGAAAGACCGCTAAAAAAACCGCTGGATTTTGTCCGGGCGGTAGGCAAGCACGTCTTTATAACGACGTACGAGCCGGTCGACGGCGCCAAGGAATTCGAAGGGACGCTGCTGAGCTACGACGAGAACCAGCTTGTCGTACTTGCGGCGAACAAAAAAACGGAAATTCCGGTCGGCAAAGTCGCAAGCGCCCGTCTTGCGATTTTGTTCTAGCGGCTTACCCTTGAAAGGAGGAATCCACCAAACATGAACATGGAATTTATCGAAGCGTTGTCGGATATTGAGCGGGAGAAAGGGATTTCGAAGGACGTTTTGATCGATGCGATCGAAGCGGCTCTCATTTCCAGCTATAAACGCAACTTCAATACAGCACAAAACGTGAGGGTTGACATCAACCGTCATACTGGACTAATTAAAGTGTATGCCCGTAAAACCGTCGTTGAGGAAGTGCTCGACCTCCGGCTTGAAATATCGCAGTCTGCGGCTAGAGAGATTAATCCGAACTTCCAACTGGGCGATATCGTGGAGATTGAAGTCACTCCGCGCGATTTCGGACGGATTGCCGCCCAGACGGCGAAGCAGGTAGTGACCCAGCGTATCCGCGAAGCGGAGCGGGGACTTATTTACGACGCGTTTATCGATCGGGAGGAAGATATTGTAACCGGCACGGTACAGCGTCAAGATTTGCGGAACATTTATTTGGACCTCGGCAAGGTGGAAGCCGTGCTGCCGCTCAGCGAGTTGATGCAGGGCGAGAAGTTCAAGCACCAGGACCGGATCAAAGCGTTTATAACGAAGGTGGAGAACACGACAAAAGGACCGCAAATTATGCTGTCCCGCACACACCCCGGTCTGCTGAAGCGGCTGTTCGAGCTCGAGGTTCCGGAAATTTACGAAGGTGTCGTGGAGATCCGTTCCGTCGCCAGAGAAGCGGGCTTTCGTTCCAAGATTGCGGTCCATTCCCGCAACGACGAGGTCGATCCGGTCGGTTCCTGCGTAGGTCCGAAAGGTACGCGCGTGCAAACGATCGTAAATGAGCTCCGCGGCGAGAAAATCGACATCGTCCGTTGGTCGGAAAATGTTGAGGAGTACGTCGCCAACGCGCTCAGTCCTTCCAAGGTGCTCGAAGTGAACGTATTCGAAGCGGAGAAAATGGCGCGGGTTATCGTGCCGGACTACCAGCTGTCGCTTGCGATCGGCATCAAAGGGCAAAACGCTCGTCTGGCCGCCAAACTTACGGGCTGGAAGATCGATATCAAAAGCGAATCGCAGGCCGAGCAGGAGCTGGGACGCCCGCGTTCGTCGGGTGTGGAAATGCCTCAAGACTCGGTCAGCATCGACTAACCGGTTAGGAAGCGGTTCGCGGTCCCGATAGCGGATGTCGAACGGTTTTTAACGGGATAAAGGTGGGGATGGCCGTGAAAGCAAGAAAAGTACCGCAGCGTAAATGTATCGTCTGCCAAAAAACGTTATCCAAACGGGAAATGCTGCGGATCGTCCGCACGCCGGAGGGGGAGGTCGAGCTCGATCTTTCCGGCAAGAAAAACGGACGCGGCGCTTATATATGCGGGGATGCGGAAGCGTTCAAAAAAGCGAGGAAAACGAAGGCTTTCGACCGGGCGCTCAAGGTGAACCTGACAGCGGAGCAGTACGAGCGGCTCGAGCAAGACTTCTCCTCCGTGCAGGACAAATTCAAATCGGTTAGTTGTGGGAAACCAGATGAACAGTCCGAATAAGGCGTTATCTTACTTGGGGCTCGCGATGCGGGCGGGGAAACTCGCCATCGGTGAAGAAGGCGTCCTGAAAGCGGTACGCTCGGGACAGGCTCGCCTGGTCGTGATGGCGGAAGACGCATCGGACAATACCCGCAAAAAGTTTCAGGACAAATGCCAGCATTATGGCGTTACGCTGGCAGAATGTTTCGACCGGTATGAGCTCGGCGCCGCGATCGGGAAAGAGGCGCGCGTGCTTGTAGCGGTAGTAGATGCAGGATTTGCCCGGCTGATCGAGCCGTGTCTCGTAAATAACCCGGAGGTGAAACCTATTGACTAATCAAGACAAAGATAAATTGCGCGTCTATGAATACGCGAAGTCATTAAATATGAGCAGCAAAGAAATTATTACGATATTAAGAAGGTTGAATGTGCCTGTGAATAACCATATGAGTGTGATGGAGAACGATTCAGTGGACAAAGTGGAGAAATTTTTTCGCGACGTAAAAGCGAATGCCGCAGCCAAACGCGCTGCCGGCGAGGGAAGCGTATCGAATACGGCAGCTCCGGCACAAGATGCCAAACCTGCCCAAAGATCTCAGGAAAATAGAGGGGGCGACCGTCCGCAAGGCGGGGACCGCTCAGAGCGCAGCGACCGTCCGCAAGGCGGGGACCGCCCAGAGCGCAGCGACCGTCCGCAGGGCGGAGATCGTCCGGAGCGCAGCGACCGTCCGCAGGGCGGAGATCGTCCGGAGCGCAGCGACCGTCCGCAAGGCGAGCGTCGTTACGACAATAACCGTCCGAATCAGGGCGGAGGCAGACCGCAAGGCGGAGGCCGTCCATACGGCGACCGTCCGCAAGGTCAAGGCGGCCAAGGTGGCCAAGGTGGAGGCCGTCCATACGGCGACCGTCCGCAAGGTCAAGGCGGCCAAGGTGGCCAAGGTGGAGGCCGTCCATACGGCGACCGTCCGCAAGGCCAAGGCGGCCAAGGTGGAGGCCGTCCATACGGCGACCGTCCGCAAGGCCAAGGCGGTCAAGGCGGAGGCCGTCCATACGGCGACCGTCCGCAAGGTCAAGGCGGCCAAGGCGGAGGCCGTCCATACGGCGACCGTCCGCAAGGCCAAGGCGGAGGCCGTCCGTATGGCGACCGTCCACAAGGTCAAGGCGGCCAAGGTGGAGGCCGTCCATACGGCGACCGTCCGCAAGGTCAAGGCGGTCAAGGCGGAGGCCGTCCATACGGCGACCGTCCACAAGGTCAAGGCGGTCAAGGCGGAGGCCGTCCATACGGCGACCGTCCGCAAGGTCAAGGCGGCCAAGGCGGAGGCCGTCCATACGGCGACCGTCCGCAAGGCAGCGGCAGACCGCAAGGCCAGGGCGGCCAAGGCGGAGGCAGACCGCAAAGCACTACCACTACTCCACCGATGGCTACTGGCCGTCCGCAGCAGACGCGCACGGACCGTGACCGCGGCTACCAGGACCGGGATCGCGCCGGAACGCTCAAAAATGCGGACCCGCGCTTTAACAAAGCGGAAGTCATCCGGACGACCGTTGAGGATTTGGATGATATTACCGTAGCGCAAGGGGTTAAAACTTCGAAAAAACCGAAGTCTCCCCAAGGCAACTCCCGCGGCGGCAGCAACTCCCGCGGTGGCAAAGGCGGCAAAGGAAGATATCAGCCGGAGCCGATCCGTAAGGAAAAGATCGACAACACGCCGAAGAAGATTATCGTACGCGGTACGATGACGGTTGGAGAATTGTGCAAATCGCTCCATAAGGACGCATCCGAAGTTATCAAAAAGCTGCTCTTCCTCGGGGTTATGGCTACCATCAACCAGGAGCTCGATCTGGAGACGATCCAGTTGGTCGCGAACGAGTTTAAGGTTGAAGTGGAAATCAAGCTGCCAGTCGAAGAAGACAATTTCGAAACGATCGAAGAGAAGGACGATCCGGCTGATCTGATCGAACGTCCGGCGGTCGTTACGATTATGGGTCACGTCGACCACGGTAAGACGACGTTGCTGGACGCCATTCGCCAAACGAACGTGTCCGAAGGCGAAGCCGGCGGCATTACCCAGCATATCGGGGCGTACCAGGTCGAAATCAATAACAAAAAAATCACGTTCCTCGACACGCCGGGTCACGAAGCGTTCACATCGATGCGCGCCCGCGGTGCTCAAGTTACAGATATTACGATTATCGTCGTAGCGGCCGATGACGGCGTTATGCCGCAGACGGTAGAAGCGATTAGCCACGCGAAAGCGGCAAACGTGCCGATTATCGTAGCGGTGAATAAAATCGACAAGCCGGATTCGAATCCGGATAAAATCAAGCAGGAGCTCACCGAGTACAATCTGGTGCCGGAGGAGTGGGGCGGAGATACCATTTTCGCCAACATTTCGGCCAAGCAAAGAATCGGTCTGGAAGAGCTGCTTGAGATGATCCTGCTCGTTGCCGAAGTTCAGGAGTTTAAAGCGAACCCGAACAAACGGGCTAGAGGTACTGTAATCGAAGCCGAGCTGGATAAAGGGAAAGGGCCGGTTGCGCGGATTCTCGTTCAGCACGGTACGCTTAAAATCGGCGATGCATTCGTAGCCGGCAACTGCTTCGGACGCGTCCGGGCGATGGTGAACGACAGAGGCCGCCGCTTGAAAGAAGCCGGACCGTCGACCCCTGTCGAGATTACCGGCTTGACCGAAGTGCCGCAAGCGGGCGATCCGTTTATGGCATTCGAGGACGAGCGCAAAGCAAGGGCGATTGCCGAAAGACGGATGACGTCCCACCGTCAGACGACAATGGGCGCGAACAGCCGAGTAACGCTGGACGATCTGTACAAACATATTAAGGATGGCGAGATCAAAGATCTCAATGTCATCATTAAAGGCGACGTACAAGGGTCCGTCGAGGCGCTTAAAGGCTCGCTCGAGAAAATTGAAGTGGAAGGCGTCCGCGTCAAAATTATCCACAACGGCGTCGGTGCGGTTACCGAATCCGACATTATTCTCGCTTCGGCTTCGAACGCGATCATTATCGGATTTAACGTTCGTCCGGAGCCTGCCGCGATGGCGACGGCGGAGCAGGAGAAAGTGGATATCCGTCTGCACAGCATCATCTACAAAGTAATCGAAGAAATCGAACATGCGATGAAAGGTATGCTGGACCCGGTATACAAAGAAGTCGTAATCGGTCAAGCCGAAGTTCGCAATATTTTCAAAGTGAGCAAAATCGGTACGATCGCCGGCTGTATGATCATTTCGGGCAAAATTACAAGAGCGGCGGAGCTTCGCCTCGTTCGCGGCGGCATCGTCGTATTCACAGGCAAAGTCGACTCCCTGAAGCGGTTTAAGGATGACGTCCGTGAAGTGGCGCAAGGTTACGAATGCGGTATTTCCATCGAGAAGTATAACGACATCCGAGAAGGGGACATTATTGAAGCGTTCGTGATGGAAACCGTAGAAAGGTGATGACGGATGGCAAAAGTACGTGTCGGCCGTGTCGGCGAACAAATTAAAAAAGAGCTGAGCCAGATTTTGCAAGCGGAGCTGAAAGATCCCCGTGTCGGTTTTATAACCGTAACGGGGGTCGATGTGACGAACGATCTGTCTCAGGCCAAAGTATACTTGAGCGTAATGGGCACGGATCAGCAAAAGGAAGATTCGCTTAAAGCGATCGAAAAGGCTACCGGATTTATCCGGTCCGAGCTCGGCAAGCGGATTCGGCTGCGCATTACGCCGGAGCTTTTGTTCCAGTTCGATACGTCGATTGAATACGGCAGCCGGATCGACGCGCTGCTGAACCAAATCAACAAAGGGAATCCGGACGCATGACGGACTCCCACCGCAATCGACCGTATGAACAGCAATTGGCGGCCGCACGGAAGTTCATCGAGGACAACGACCGGTTTCTGGTCGTTGCCCATGTGAACCCTGATGGCGACGCCGCCAGCTCTACGTCCGCAGTCGGATGGATGCTGGAGCGGCTCGGCAAACGGTTTGTGCTGGTCAACGAAGGAACGATGCCCAAAAAGTTTGATTTTTTGTGGGGATTCGAGCGTATGCTTGCGCTGGACGAGCTTCCGTCCGAAGAGCGGTATACGTGCATTATCAGCGTGGATTGCGCGGATGAAGCAAGGATCGGCCAAGTCAAGGAACGGTTTGCGGCGGACGCGAAGCTGCTGAATATCGACCATCATCCGACGAACGATTCCTTCGGCGACGTTCAGCTGATCCGCGAAGATGCCGCGGCAACCGTCGAGATCCTGTACGACTTGGCCGGTACGCTGCGGCTGCCTGTCGAGGGGGAGCTCGCTGCCGCGATTTACTGCGGATTGCTGACGGATACCGGCGGATTCCGCTACTCGAATACGACACCCAAGGTCATGCGGATCGCAGCGGAGCTTCTTGCCGGCGGGGTGGAAGGACATCGTCTGGCCGAGCTGGTGCTTGAGAAGATTACGTATGCTCATATCACCGTGTTAAAGCAGGCTTTAAACACGTTATCGTTTAACGAAGACCGTCAGATCAGCTGGATTACCGTCTCCCAGGACGATATCCGGATGACGGGGGCGACCTCGGAGGACATGGACGGGCTCATCTTGTATCCGCGCAATATAGAAGGAGTCGAGGTCGGGCTTCTCTTTAAGCAGACCGATGAGCAGACGGTCAAAGTCAGCTTCCGCTCCAACGGCAAAGCGGACGTGGCCGCCATCGCCCAGCGTTTCGGCGGCGGCGGCCATGTCCGTGCATCCGGCTGTATGCTGAAAGGCGGGCTGCAGGAAGTCGTGGAGCGAGTCGTAAAGGAAGTAGGACAATCGCTGCGATGAACTATGAAGGCGTATTGCCGGTTCACAAACCGGCGGGATTTACCTCGCACGACGTGGTGGCCAAGCTCAGAAGAATTGTCGGGATGAAGCGGATCGGGCATACCGGTACGCTGGACCCGCAAGTAACCGGCGTACTGCCGCTATGTCTGGGCCGCGCCACCCGATTCGTTGAATATATACAGGAGCTTCCGAAGCAATATGAAGCGGAGCTCACGTTCGGAATCAGCACCGATACCGAAGACTGGACCGGAGAGACGATCGAGCGGCTGGAGCCCGGCAGCATCAAGCTGTCGGAGACGGAGGTCCGTTCGGCGCTCGATTCGTTTACCGGTACGATCGATCAAATTCCCCCCATGTATTCCGCCGTCAAAGTCGGAGGCAAAAAGTTGTACGAATTGGCGCGGGAAGGGAAAGAGATCGAGCGAAAATCGAGAAAAGTCGACATTTATAAAATGGAGACGCTTGCTCTTGACCTGGAAACGGACTATCCGAAGGTTCGTTTTCGCGTGTTATGCTCGAAAGGCACCTATATCCGTACGTTATGCGTCGATATAGGGAAGGCGCTCGGTTATCCGGCCGTCATGACACAGCTCGTCCGCAGCTCCACCGGCTCGATTACGCTCGACGGGTGCTTCACCCTGGAGCAGATCGAAGAAAAGCACCGGGCGGGGGAACTGTCGTCTCTGCTTATTCCGGCAGACCGTCTCGTTACGCAGCTACCTTCGGTTACGGTGACGGCAAGCGGGGCGAGACATGCGGCGCAAGGCAAATCGCTTCCGATTCCGGACGGGCCGCTTCATTCGCAGCCGGATGAGCTTGTCAAGGTATACGATCCGGACGGCGTGTTTATCGGAATATTCAAAGCAGACGGGGAGAGCGGGATGCTGCGTCCGGAGAAAGTGTTCGCAAGCCAGGTCCAGGCGAGTGCCCAAGTAGCAGGTGAGAACTGACATGCAATCCATAAAGTTATCCTATCCGATCCCGAATCCGGTTCCCGGAAGTCCAAGTGGCGGACAAGTACTGGCAATCGGCGATTTCGACGGTCTGCACCTGGGACATCGCGAGGTGATCAGCCGGGCTGCAGAAACGGCGCGAAAGCTTGGAGCGCCTGCGGCGGTTATGACGTTTCATCCGCATCCGCGCGAGGTGCTCGGCCAGGACAAGTACGTCCGGCACCTCACGCCGGTGCGCGAGAAGCTGGAGCTTTTCGAGCAGGCCGGAGTGAATACCGCTTATCTCGTCCGTTTTGACGTCCCGTTCTCGCACATCACCCCTTCGCAGTTCGTGGAAGAAGTGTTGATCCCGCTTCGGGTGAATACGGTTGTGGTCGGCTTCGATTTCAAATTCGGTCACAAAGGAAGCGGCAATCCGGACATGATGTGCGAGCTCGCCGCGGGCCGCTTTGCCGTTGAAGTGGTGCGCCCTTATTGTATGGATGGAATCAAAGTCAGCAGTACGCTTATCCGGGAACATCTGGAGCGGGGAGAGGTCGGCCGGGTGCAGCAGTTGCTTGGCCGTTCCTACGCCATGACCGGGACCGTCATTCACGGGGCGGCGAGAGGCAGACAGATCGGATTTCCGACGGCGAATATCGAACTGGACGATTTTTATGTCATCCCTTCAAACGGCGTATATGCGATCCGGCTTGAACTTGGAGGCGAAAGTTTCGCCGGCGTTATGAACATCGGAACGAAACCGACGTTTGAAGATACGGACACGCGGACGCTCGAAGCGCATCTGTTCGATTTCTCCCGGACGATCTACGGAGAAGCCGTCAAGGTAGAACTGATCGAGTTCATCCGATACGAGCAAAAATTCAGTTCCATCGATGAATTGATCGCCCAAATCGGCCGGGATGTCGAGCAAGCGAAGCAAATTACGGGACATAGTGCGGAAAAAGCCGAGAATGGCGTTAAATAATCGCCTCCGGCATTTACTTTGCATTTGCAATTGTGTTATACTAAGTTTCGTTGCTTAGGCGAAAGCTTGGCAGCGATTCAGGAACCTTGGCTCGGTTGGCCGATCTCACCGTCGTCTTCTGGGCTAATGGCGATTGTTTATATGAAGATAGGGAGGTGAACGGAAATGGCATTGACTCAAGAACGCAAAACGCAACTGATTCAAGATTACAAAACTCACGAATCCGACACGGGGTCTCCGGAAGTGCAAATCGCGATTCTGACCGAGAACATCGTAAACTTGACGAATCACCTGCGCACGCACAAGAAAGACCACCATTCCCGTCGTGGACTGCTTAAGATGGTCGGTCAACGTCGTAAACTGCTGGCTTACTTGAAAAACAAAGAAGTTAGCCGTTACGCAGCATTGATCGAACGTCTCGGACTTCGCAGATAATGGTTACGGACAAAGCAACCTGCCGGCTAGGCCGCGCGGTTGTTTTTTTCTACAATCCATAGAGGCGGGGGTTCCCCCGAAAGCCCGGAATCGGTTTGTCGGTTTTCCGCGCCTTCGGGGGAATTTTCGTGCGCAAGAAGGAAATACTAGACTCTATGCAGAATAAAGGAAATGTCGCTACCAAAACTTACATACGAGCAGGAGGGAGTACATGGAAAAACAGGTGCGCATGGACCTAGGAGGCCGACCGCTGTCGCTTGAAACCGGCCGGCTGGCCAAACAGGCGAACGGCGCTGTGCTTGTCCGTTACGGTGAAACCGTCGTACTATGCACAGTCACGGCTTCGAGCGAGCCCAAAGATCTCGACTTTTTTCCATTGACGGTGAATTACGAAGAGAGATTGTATGCCGTCGGTAAAATTCCGGGTGGATTTATTAAGCGGGAAGGACGTCCGAGCGAGAAGGCGATTTTGGCCGGCCGGCTGACCGACCGTACGATTCGCCCCTTGTTTGCGGAAGGATTCCGCAACGACGTTCAGATCGTCGCGATGGTTATGAGCGTAGACCAGGACTGTCCGCCGGAAATTGCGGCGATGATCGGTACTTCGGCGGCGCTGACGGTATCCGACGTTCCGTTTAACGGCCCGATCGGCGGCGTTATTGTAGGCCGCATCGACGGTCAATTCATCATCAATCCGGACAGCAGCCAGGAAGACAAAAGCGACATGCACGTCGTCGTCGCCGGTACGAAGGATGCCATCATGATGGTGGAAGCGGAAGCGAACGAGATTCCGGAGGAGCACATCCTCGAAGCGATCATGTTCGGTCACGAGGAAATCAAAAAAATCGTAGCCGTCCAAGAACAATTCGCAGCCGAAGCGGGTAAGCCGAAGATGGAAGTGAAGCTGCACGCCGTGAACGAGTCGGTGAATAGCGATGTTCGGGCGTTTGCGAGCGCGCGTCTTGTGGAAGCGATCCGTATTCCGGAGAAGCATGCGCGTCAGGATGCGATCGATGCGATTAATGCAGAAGCGATCGACCATTTCGCGTCGCAATATGCGGAAGAGCCGGAGAAGCTGAAGGATGTTAAGGAAGTGCTGTACGATATCGTCAAAGAAGAAGTGCGCCGTCTGATCACGCATGATAAAGTGCGGCCTGACGGACGCGCGCCGGAAGAAATCCGTCCGATCGAATGCGATACGGCTTTGCTTCCTCGTACACACGGTTCCGGCCTGTTTACGCGCGGTCAAACCCAGGCTTTAAGCATTTGTACGCTGGGTGCGCTCGGCGATGTGCAAATTTTGGACGGGCTTGATCTGGAAGATTCGAAACGTTTTATGCATCATTACAACTTCCCGCCGTTCAGCGTAGGCGAGGCCAGACCGCTCCGCGCTCCGGGACGCCGCGAAATCGGTCATGGTGCACTCGGTGAGCGCGCGCTGGCCAAAGTATTGCCGGCGGAATCCGAATTCCCGTATACGATTCGTCTTGTATCCGAAGTTCTCGAGTCGAACGGCTCTACTTCGCAGGCGAGCATCTGTGCGAGCACACTCGCGATGATGGATGCGGGCGTACCGATCAAAGCCCCGGTTGCAGGCGTAGCGATGGGTCTGATCAAGGACGGCGAACATTTCTCGATTTTGACCGACATTCAAGGGATGGAAGACCATCTTGGAGACATGGACTTTAAAGTTGCCGGTACGGCGGCTGGAGTTACCGCGATCCAGATGGATATCAAAATCGACGGAATCGACCGTGAGATCTTGAATCAAGCGTTGGGGCAGGCGAAGGAAGGCCGGATGTTCATCCTTGGCAAAATGCTTGAAGCGATTCAAGAACCGCGCAAAAATCTTTCACCTTATGCGCCGAAAATCGTCATCATGCACATCAATCCGGACAAAATCCGTGATGTCATCGGTGCGGGCGGCAAAATCATCAACAAAATCATTGAAGAAACCGGCGTGAAAATCGATATCGAGCAAGACGGTACTGTATTTATCGCCTCTTCGAATGCCGAGATGAACGAGAAAGCCAAATCGATCATCGAAGGAATCGTCAAGGAAGTTGTCATAGGCGAGACGTACCTCGGTACGGTCAAGCGGATCGAGAAATTCGGCGCGTTTGTTGAAATTTTGCCGGGTAAGGACGGGCTTGTCCATATCTCGCAAATCTCGACGGAACGAGTAGCCAAAGTGGAAGACGTCTTGAAGATCGGCGATCAAATCACGGTTAAAGTAACCGAGATCGATAACCAGGGCCGCGTTAATTTGTCCCGCAAAGCAACGCTGACCACTCCGCAGGTACCGGCGCAAAGCTGATTGGCTGCGCCTCCTGTGCCTCAAGCGCAGGGCTGAAGATGCGGTTTTCTTCCAAGCGAAGCAAGATAATCGAATAACCCGAAGGAGCTTCGAACCGAAGCTTCTCTGAACAAAGAGCCAGAGCAGTCTGTCTCTTTTTTTATTGCTGCCGTACATATAAATGAGCTAAGCGAGACAGCTGTACAGCGTTTATTTACTGGACAGGGAAGAGGTATAGCCATTAGGGGCCTCACTTTTGGCGGGAATATCTTGTCCCTGTTACTTGGACATATCCAGGGCACGTTCGTCATAAGCTGGTACAAATCGGACGGATCGGGGTAGATATATGCAAAAGTATAAATGGCTATTTGTCGGAGGGGCGCTTGGTCTGGTCACTTGGGGTCTCGTGCAATCAAGCAGCATGGACGCTTTCGTCGCATCGTTGGACGAGCGCTCCGGAACCGCATACCGTCAGGTCGACCCGCTGGAAGGGTTTCATATGACGACGAGCACTTCGACGTCGCCGATATCGGGCGAACAGCTTATGGAACGCATCAGAGCGGAAGCGGATACCTACAAGGAAGCTCCGATCGATGCCAAAGTGGACCGGGTGTGGAAGGCGATCCCGGGGCTGAACGGGGTCGAGGTCGATATCGAACAAACGTTCAATCAGGCCAGGGGCAAAGACGTAAGCGGCGGTATTCCGCTCGTATTCAAACCGATCCCGCCTGCCGTAACCTTGAAGGATTTGGGCCCGCATCCCGTCTATAAAGGCAATCCTAACAAGCCGATGGCATCCCTGATGATCAACGTGGCCTGGGGGAACGAATTTATTGAACCGATGCTGGACGTTCTGGAGAAAGAGGACGTCAAGGCCACCTTTTTCTTTGACGGTTCCTGGCTGAGTAAAAATATCGATGTGGCGAAGCTGATTCAGAAGAAAGGGCACGAGTTGTCCAACCATGCGTATTCGCACAAAGATATGAGCAAGCTCGGCAGGGAAGAGACGGTCAAAGAGATCAGCCGGACACAAGATTTGTTAAAGGAACAATTAGGGGTGGACAATGTATTGTTCGCTCCGCCGTCCGGGGATTTCAGCGATTTGACGGTGAAAGTGGCGTTCGAGATGAATTTGCAGACGATATTGTGGACGCTGGACACGGTCGACTGGCAGAAGCCTTCCTCGGATTCCATCGTTCGCAAGATCAGCTCGCGCGTCGAGCCGGGTTCGCTGATCCTGATGCATCCGACCGCTTCGTCCTCCGGAGCGCTTTCCGGCATGATCCAAGAAATCAAGCGAAAAGGTCTCGTGTTGGGAACGGTCTCGGAACTAATCTCTCCGGAGCGAATACCAAAGGTTGAGCGCAACATTAATTTTTGATAAGATCATGGGAGTAAAGAATGTAGAGATTAGATCGGAACGCCTGCCCGTTCCCGAATTGCAACATAACCTGCCGGCCGCTTAAGACGCGGTCGTGCTACCAACGAGGCGCCAGCCGTACTTACGTTCTATCGGACCCCGGCACATGATGCAGCAATCGATCTACTACGTTTCCATATTAAGGGGGAGCCCCATCTTGATCAAAAAGACGCTGAGCAACGGTTTGCGGGTCGTCATGGAACAAATCCCGACCTACCGTTCCGTATCGTTCGGAGTATGGGTAAAGACCGGGTCGCGTTATGAAGACGGACCGAACAACGGAATTTCCCATTTTATCGAACATATGCTGTTTAAAGGAACGGAGCGGTATACGGCTAAAGATATCGCAGAAATTTTCGACGGGATCGGCGGCAACGTGAACGCCTTTACGGCGAAGGAGTACACGTGTTATTATGCGAAAGTTCTCGATACGCATCTGCCTATCGCCGTGGATGTGCTTTCCGACATGTTCTTCAATTCGAAGTTCGATCAAGCCGAGCTCGATAAGGAACGGAACGTCATCCTGGAAGAAATCTCGATGTACGACGATACGCCGGACGATCTGGTTCACGACCTGATTGCAAAAGCCGCGTACGGCGATCATGCGCTCGCCTATTCGATTCTCGGCACGGAAGCCAACTTGAAGGCGATTCAGCCCGCTCATCTGCGGCAGTATATGAAGGAACATTACTCGATTCCCAATACGGTCATCGGAATGGCCGGAAATATCGACGACAGCGTTACCGATTTGCTGGAAAAGCATTTCGGATCGTTTCACAATAAGGGGACCGCTTATGAGCTGGACGTTCCCCAATTTGTCGGCCAATCTTTATTTCACGCCAAAAAAACCGAACAAAATCATATCTGTCTCGCATTGCCGGGCTGCTCGCTGCACGATCCGATGCTGTACCCGATGATTCTGCTTAACAATATGATCGGCGGCGGAATGAGCTCGTACTTGTTCCAGGAAATTCGCGAGAAGCGCGGGCTTGCTTATTCGGTCTATTCGTACCATACGGCGCATGTCGACAGCGGCATGTTTACCATTTATATGGGGACGGCGCCGAAGCAGACCCAGGAAGTGCTGAATGTTACGATGGAAGTGCTGCGAGGCGTCGCGCAGAACGGTTTGTCCGACGAGGAGCTTCGCAAAGGAAAAGAGCAGCTGAAAGGGAGCTTTATTCTAAGTCTGGAGAGCACGAGCAGCCGGATGAACCGTCTTGGCAAAAACGAGCTCATGTTCGGCAAACATTACACGCTTGATGAAATTTTGGCCCGAATTGATTCCGTCTCGCAGGAAGATATCCGGACGCTGGTCAACCGGCTGTTCGGACAACCGTTCGCCTTGGCGATGGTCGGCAAATCGGACAAACCGATCCAGTCGTTCAGGAGGGATTCCCTTGTCATACCTAGTTAATGTCAAACGCCAACCCGGCTGCGAAGACGTACAGCTGCCTCAGAAAATGTCCGAGCTCGCCAGCGGCTTCGATCTGTATGCCGCCGTAGCCGAACCGGTAACGCTTCAGCCAGGGGAGCGGTCTCTTATACCGACCGGCTTCGCCATTGCTATGCCGCCGGAACTCGAAGCGCAAATTCGTCCGCGCAGCGGACTTGCCTATAAGCACGGCATCACATGCCTGAATACGCCGGGAACGATCGATGCGGACTATCGCGGGGAAATTAAAGTGTTGCTGATTAATCTTGGACAAGTACCGTTTACAATCGAACGGAACGAAAGGATCGCCCAAATGGTGTTTCAGACCGTGCCCGCTGTCAAGCTGGAAGTGGTGGACGATCTGGACGATACGGCGCGCGGGGCCGGGGGATTCGGTCATACCGGAACAAAATAACGGATTGCAGATGTAACGATCGTCGCTCCTGATCAAGGAAGCGGCGATTTTTTTTGTTGGCGGCGGGTGGAAGGGTGTAACGTCAGTAGGCAGCTTGGGCTGTAACCCATTCCTGTGTCCGCGCATAAGATGTTCTATACTTGCGGCACGAAAGGGGTGTAAATATGCTGACCGGCATTCAAGTCACCTTGATCGGCGGGGATGCGCGCCAATTGGAAGTGATTCATAAGTTTTCCGAGCTGGACGCGTCCGTCACCCTGATCGGATTTGACAACTTGCAGCATCTGCACAGTGGAGTTACAAGATCGGCCCTAACGGTAGAAGCGTTGGAAAAATCCGACGCGGTCATTTTACCGGTAGTGGGAACTGACGATAACGGCGTTGTCGATTCGATTTTCTCGACGTCCGAACTTTTATTGACCGATGAACATATCGCGGCGCTGCCCAAGCATGCGAAAGTGTACACCGGTATGGCAAAGCGTTATTTGAAGGAGCTGTGCTCCAAGCAGAGTATCGAACTGGTCGAACTGCTGGACAGAGACGATGTGGCGATCTACAATTCGATTCCGACGGCGGAAGGCGCCCTGATGATGGCGATTCAGAACACCGATATTACGATCCACGGTTCGATCTGTATGGTGCTCGGAATCGGACGGACAGGGATGACGATGGCGCGGACGTTGAAGGGGCTAGGCGCTACCGTCAAGGTGGGAATCCGCAAACCGGAGCATTTTGCACGGGCGTGGGAGATGGGTTTTACCCCGTTTTACTTGTCTGAATTGTCACATCAGGTGACGAATATCGACTTGCTTTTTAATACGATTCCGACTATGATAGTCACAGCGCAGATTATTGCCAACATTCCGCACCGCGCGGTCATTATCGACCTTGCGTCGAAGCCTGGCGGGACCGATTTTCGATTCGCCGAAAAACGGGGCGTAAAGGCAATGCTCGCACCCGGACTTCCCGGAATCGTCGCACCGAAAACAGCTGGACGCATCATTGCGAACACCGTAAGTCAGCTGATCATGGATGACGTATACTCCGGGAGGAATGCGTGATGGAATGGAATGGGAAAACGGTCGGCTTCGCCTTGACTGGGTCGCATTGTACGTTTGCCGAAACGATGCCGCATATTCAACGGTTCGTTGATGCGGGCGCGAAGGTCGTACCGATTGCGTCCAATACTTTAATGACGACAGATACCCGATTTGGCACATCGGAAAATTGGCAGAAACAATTGAAAGAAATAACCGGAAATGATATTATCTCTTCGATTGTCGATGCCGAGCCTCTGGGTCCGTCGAAGCTGCTGGATGTTATGCTGATTGCGCCTTGTACGGGCAATACGACGAGCCGGCTCGCCAATGCGATGACGGACAGCGCGGTTCTGATGGCCGCCAAAGCGCAAATGCGCAACCAAAGGCCGTTAGTGCTTGCGATATCCACCAATGACGGACTTGGATTAAACGCATCAAATATTGCCAAGCTGCTGGTCGCCAAAAATATTTATTTCGTCCCGTTCGGTCAGGACAATCCCGTGCAGAAACCGAATTCGCTTGTGGCGCGCATGGATCTGATTATGGATACGTGTGCGGCTGCGCTGCAGGGCAAACAGTTGCAACCGTTATTGATCGAAAGGTTCCAGGACATTATTTCTTGATCATCCTGTCTTCCTATCACTGCCCAAGGAGAGAAATCAGGTCATGTCGAGCCAAAAACGATTCAATGTCGCCGTAGTCGGATCTACCGGTGCGGTAGGCGAGCAAATTATCCGCCTGCTGGACGAACGTAACTTCCCGCTCCATGAGCTGAAACTGCTCTCGTCCGCGCGTTCCGCCGGAAAGAAGGTCCGGTTCAAAGAACGTGAGATTACGATCGAGGAAGCGACTCCGGAAAGTTTTGAAGGAATCGACATCGCTTTGTTCAGCGCGGGCGGAGACGTCAGCCGCGAGCTCATTCCTCATGCGGTAGAGCATGGAGCGGTATGTATCGATAATACTAGCGCATACCGGATGGACCCGGATACCCCGCTTATCGTCCCGGAAGTCAATATCGATAAAATCAGCGATCATCGGGGCATTATCGCCAATCCGAACTGTTCGACGATCCAGATGGTGGCCGCCTTGAAACCGCTGTACGATCGATATGGCATCTCGCGCATTATCGTTTCGACGTATCAGGCCGTATCGGGGGCCGGAGCGAAAGCGATTCAGGAAATGCTGCGCCAGTCCAAGGAAGTGATGGAAGGCCGCGAGGCGGCTCCGGAGCTTTTACCGGTTGGTTCTTTGCCGGTTAAACATCAAATCGCTTTTAATGCCATTCCGCAAATCGACAAGTTTACGGAAAACGGCTTTACTTATGAAGAAATGAAAATGATCAACGAAACGAAAAAAATGTTGGATGACGAATCGCTTGAGGTAACGGCTACCTGTGTCCGTATTCCGGTTGTGTACGGTCACTCGGAGTCGGTTTATGTCGAACTTAAAAGCGATTTTGACGTGGAAGAAGTAAAATCGCTTCTTGCCGCCGCTCCGGGAATCGTACTGCAGGACAACTTGCAACAGCAGCAGTACCCGCTCGCTACGGAAGCGGCCGGCAAGCTCGACACATTCGTTGGCCGCGTTCGCCGCGATCTGTCCAATCCGCGTGGGCTGAACCTATGGATCGTGTCCGACAATTTATTGAAGGGCGCAGCTTGGAATGCGGTGCAGATTGCCGAATACATCGCCATCGAGCAGCATTAATGAAATAAATATGGAATACCGAAGCGAAATGTTTCGATCTGTCTGTAAGCAGATCGAAACATTTCCGGCTTGGAGGGAAACCAATGCGCATATTGGTGCAGAAGTTCGGCGGAACTTCCCTCTCCGACGCCCGAGCCAGAAGCCATGCCATTCGGCATATCAGGCGAGCCTTAGCCGAATCGTTCCACTTGGTCGTAGTCGTATCCGCAATGGGCAGAAAAGGGGAACCTTACGCCACCGATTCATTGCTAGAGCTAGCCCGCAGTAATGGAAATTGCCTGCCCGCAAGGGAAAGGGATCTGTTAATGCACTGCGGCGAGATTATATCCGCAGCCGTATTATGCAGTCTGTTGGAAGCGGAAAACGTATCGTCCGTCGTATATACAGGAGCGCAAGCCGGAATTCGGACGAACGATCGGTTCGGCGACGCCCGGATCGATTCCATTCAGCCGTCCCGGATCGTTCAGGCATTGTCCGAAAGCAGAGTGGTCATCGTCCCCGGTTTTCAAGGGGAGACGGCCCAGGGCGATATTACAACACTCGGAAGAGGCGGCAGCGATACGACGGCTACGGCGCTGGGCTCAGCGCTGCGAGCCGAACGGGTCGATATTTTTACCGACGTTGAAGGCGTGTTTACGGCGGACCCGAGGATCGTATCCGAGGCCAAGCCTATCGATAAAGTCACTTATGCCGAAATATGCAATATGGCTTATCAAGGTGCCAAAGTGATTCATCCACGCGCCGTCGAGATCGCCATGGAAGCCGGCGTACCGATCCGGGTACGGTCGACGTTCTCTGAAGACGAAGGGACGCTTGTCACCCGGGCAGCCGAGACCGAGCTGTCGGATCGGAGGCTCCGGGACCGGTTCGTTACAGGGATCGCCCATGTCGCTCCGGTGACCCAGATCAAGGTTGCCGCGCAGGACGGACAATATGACTTGTCTCTGAACGTGTTCAAGGCGATGGCGTCGAATCAGATCAGCGTTGATTTTATTAACGTGAACGTGTCCGGCGTCACCTACACCGTATTTGAACACGAGGCCGGACGTGCGCTCGACGTTCTGGGCAAGATGGGATATTCGCCCGAGTTCGTTACCGGATGCGCGAAAGTGTCCGTAATCGGCGGAGGTATGAACGGCGTTCCGGGAGTGATGGCGAGAATTGTCGAGTCCTTGACGGAGCGTGACATACCGATTTTGCAATCGGCGGATTCGACCGCGACGATCTGGGTTCTTGTGAAAGAAACGGATATGGTCCAGGCGATCCAAGCTTTGCACCACGCTTTTATGCTTGATAAACCTTAAGTGTTCTTAGTATGCTTGAGATGCCGGCTTTGCTGAAGCGAAGTTTTGCAGATGCTTACGATGCCAACTTTGCTAAAGCAAAGTTCTGTTGATGCTTACGATGCCAACTTTGCTAAAGCAAAGTTCTGTTGATGCTTACGATGCCAACTTTGCTAAAGCAAAGTTCTTAGGAGGAATATAAAGTGAACTTCGGAAGAGTCATTACCGCCATGGTGACCCCGTTCGATTCCGAGCTTCGAGTTGATTGGAATCAAGCGAGACGTCTGGTCGATTTTTTGATTGAGGAGCAGAAGTCCGACAGTCTGGTGGTATGCGGAACTACGGGCGAATCCCCGACCTTGACGGAGGAAGAGAAGCTGGAGTTGTTCCGTCTGGCTGTTGATCAAGCGAAGGGACGCTGCAAAATTATTGCGGGAACCGGCAGCTACGATACGGTCCATACGATTCATCTAACCCGCGAAGCGGAAAAAGCGGGCGTTGACGGGGTTTTGCTTGTCGCCCCTTATTACAATCGCCCATCCCAAGAGGGAATATACGAACATTTCAAAGCGGCTGCTCAAGCGACGAGGCTGCCGGTCATGCTGTACAACATTCCGTCCCGTACAGGCATCACCGTGTCGGCCGCAACAACCTTGAAGCTGGCGCAACTGCCGAACGTAGTGGCTACGAAAGAAGCGCATTCGGATTTCGATCTGATCTCGGAATTGACGGCCAATGCGCCGGAAAGCTTCCGGGTATACAGCGGCGACGATATTCTCACTCTCCCTATGCTGTCCGTAGGCGCTTACGGGATCGTCAGCGTCGCCAGTCATGTGATCGGCAAAGAGATGCAGGAGATGGTAGGAGCTTACGTCGAAGGAAATGTGTCGAAAGCTGCACAATTGCATGCGAAGCTGCGCCCCGTCTTCGGCGGGTTGTTCAACTGTCCGCATCGCGTGCCGAATCCGGTACCGGTCAAGTATGCGCTCAGCCTGTTTGGCATGCCGGTGGGCGAAGTCCGGCTGCCGCTCGTGTCTGCGACAGAGGATGAGCAGCGTTTCATTCGCGCGTTGTTCCAATAAATGTTCGAAAGTTCGACCGGTGCCGGTAGGCATCGGTTTTTTTATATGCCGGAAAGTTCAAGTTCTTTACCGTGCTAAAGGGTAGGGAAGAGGTTTCTTTACTTAGCGTTTATGAAAGTATACTACTCAGGTTCGATGACTAACGAATCGTATCGTGCTTATGGCTGGAAAACGACATTATTCCAGACGTAACGAATCCGGGGATCGTTATCGAACCGAAAGTGGAAAAAAACGATCCGATTTGCGGGAATAACCATACAAGAGTTCGTTGCAAATTCAAACGTCTGCATCGGCTCTGATAACGATTGCTGGGTTCGTTAGCCACCATATCACCGCATGAAGATAAAGAAGCTAGCCAAAATCACACTGGGTGTGAATTTGGCATGAACCACGACCAAAATCACACTGGGTGTGAATTTGGCATGAACCACGACCAAAATCACACTGGGTGTGAAATTCGGGCCTCAATTGAAGTTGTGTTGTTACCGCCAAGTCTAAACAAGACAATACGACTGAGGCGAGCGGCTTGAGTGCGGGTACTCATTACTTTCCACGCGCATACGTAAGGTTTCACGTCAAAATACCGTCCGGACGCTTCTTTTCCGGACGGCTTTTTCATTTTGGAGTAAGCTAAATATCGAGCCGAAAGGTGCCGCTCCAGGCTGCCCGGTCACGCCCGATCCTTGCCCGTCCGGCCTCCCGCGCGGCTTGCGGCACTCCCCGTTGTATTCGTTTTCGCCCGACTTGTATTCCGCCATCCGGTTCATGTATAATAAATGACAAGTGACTGGTTCGGGTTATCTTTGGTTCGGGAATATAAAGATCGTCGTCAATATAAATTTAGGAGGTATAGTCTTGTCTAAGAAAAATATAGATAAATTATCGATTTTCGCTCTGGGCGGCGTGGGCGAAATCGGCAAAAATATGTATGTCGTGCAATATGCTAACGACATCGTCGTTATCGATTCCGGTTTGAAGTTCCCGGAGGAGGATATGCTCGGCATTGATATCGTTATCCCCGATATCTCTTATTTAACGGAGAACCGCGATAAAGTCAGAGGGATCTTGATTACGCACGGCCATGAGGACCATATCGGCGGTTTGCCTTATGTACTCAAACATTTGAACGTACCTGTGTATGGGACGAAGCTTACGCTCGGACTAATCGAAGGCAAGCTGAAGGAAGCGAATCTGCTCGGTGAAACGAAACGAATTCTGATTAACTCGGATTCGGAAGTGCAGCTCGGCGCAATTAAAGCTACATTCTTCAGAGTGAATCACAGCATACCGGACTCGGTAGGCGTCTGCCTGGATACACCCGAAGGGCTCGTCGTTCATACCGGTGATTTCAAATTTGACCAGACTCCGGTCAACCAGCAATATGCCGATTTGCATAAGATGGCAGCGATCGGCAGCCGGGGCGTTTTGGCGCTTTTATCGGATAGCACGAATGCGGAGCGTCCTGGCTTTACGGGCTCCGAACGTACGGTCGGCATCGAACTGGAGGAAGTGTTCCGCAAGGCGAAGCAGCGCGTAGTCGTAGCGACTTTTGCTTCGAACGTGCATCGCCTCCAGCAAGTAGTCGACGCGGCGGAAGCTACCCGCCGGAAGCTTACGGTAATCGGAAGAAGCATGGTCAACGTCGTAAACATTGCAAGCGAACTCGGCTATTTAAATATTCCGGACGGCATGCTGATTGAGCCGGAAGAAGTGAACAAGCTTGCCGCAGACCGGGTCGTCATCTTGTCTACAGGCAGCCAAGGCGAGCCTATGTCCGCGCTTACGCGGATGGCGCGCGCCAATCACCGCAAGGTAGACATTTTGCCTGGGGATACCGTCGTGATCGCGGCGACACCGATCCCCGGCAACGAGCGGTATGTTGGACGGACCGTCGACGAATTGTTCCGTATCGGAGCAAACGTAATTTACGGTCCGGGATCGGTTTCCGGAGTACACGTTTCGGGACACGGCAGCCAAGAAGAGCTGAAGCTGATGCTGAACATTATGAAGCCGAAATATTTCATTCCGATTCACGGCGAATACCGGATGCTCCGTCAGCACGCTTTGCTTGCGGAATCGGTAGGCATTGATCGGGAAGATATCTTCATCGTGGATATTGGCGATACGATCGAAATTCAAAGCGGCGTCGCCCGGAGAGGGCCTCGCGTTTCCTGCGGAAACGTGCTTATCGACGGTCTTGGCGTCGGAGACGTGGGGAACATCGTACTCCGCGACCGGAAGCTGCTGTCGCAGGACGGAATTTTGGTTGTCGTCGTAACGCTCAGCAAGCAGGACGGTACGATCTTGTCCGGCCCCGATATTATTTCCAGAGGATTCGTGTACGTTCGCGAATCCGAAGGATTACTCGACGAAGCGAACCGTATTGTCAGCAGCACGTTGAACCGGCTGATGGTAGAGAATGTAAACGAATGGGCTTCGCTCAAAACCCATGTAAAAGATGCGCTTGGACGATTTTTATATGAACAAACCCGAAGAAGACCAATGATTTTGCCGATCATTATGGAAGTGTAATGACACGACAGATCTAGTCACTGAACCCGAAGATACCCGAAACACGAATTTTTCGAAGCTATTCCGGCTTAAGACGGAATGGCTTTTCTTTTTTTGTTCAACGGCTTCGATTGCAGGGAGACTCAACAACAACAAGGTATTTTTTCCTTCGGATAAAAATCCCGGACCCAATCATACTATGAAGGACACGATAAGGGAGGGTTCGCCATGCCGGATAAGCCGATAAATGAGCAAGAGCAGCCAGACGTAGCCGAAGAGAAAAGAAGAAGTGCGACGGTCGAGACGATCCAGCAATTAGGGCAGACGACCACGCCTGCCGGGACAGAATCGAATATTTATTGTATGACGATCATCGGACAAGTAGAAGGGCATCTCGTGCTGCCGCCGCAAAATAAAACGACCAAATACGAGCATCTGATCCCGCAGCTGGTCGCGGCGGAACAAAATCCGAAGATTGAAGGCATTCTGATCATATTAAATACCGTCGGCGGCGATGTGGAGGCCGGACTTGCGATAGCGGAAATGATAACGTCGATGTCCAAACCTACAGTAACCCTAGTGCTTGGCGGGGGACATAGTATCGGCGTTCCGATCGCGGTTTCGTCCAACTATTCCTTAATCGCGGAAACGGCGACGATGACGATTCATCCGATCCGACTGAATGGACTCGTGATTGGAGTTCCGCAAACGTTCGAGTATCTGGATAAAATGCAGGAACGGGTTCTTCGCTTCATCACAAGTCATTCCAACATTACAGAACACAAGCTCAAAGAGTTAATGTTCAAAACCGGCGAGCTTACGCGCGACATCGGGACGACCGTGATTGGAATCGATGCAGTCAAGTACGGGCTGATCGATGCGGTCGGAGGCGTCGGAGAGGCGATCCGGCAATTAAATATGCGAATCGATCAATATCGCAGCATGAAAGGAAGGATCGTACAATGATCTTATACACGGAAGTTCCACTCGATACTGTGTTGGACGGCTTGAATGATTCCCGCCCCGCTTCCCAGGAAGTGACCGTCGGCGGTGTTTTGATGCAAGTGGAAGCCGTCTCGCCCTTCCAAGGAAAGATTGTCCGCCTGTTATCGCCGGACCCGATGCATTATTTAAATCCCGCTTACGCCCCCGGGCAATTGATCGAATTTAAACCGGTTTGAGACCGCCGGATAAGGAGCGCGTTATCATGCGCTTCTTTTTTTGTGCGAACAAGTGTTTTTATTTGCGCCGTTTTTTGGAAAGTATGATATAATAGCTACCGGAGAAGTTGTCTGATCCGTCTTGATTGCTTGTCCGCGGAGGGATCTTTTTGGCGTTGTCAGGATTTCGACGATGACCGCTTGCTAGCTGCTGCCATCTGATGCTGATATACGGAGGTGTGGACACTGGCCAAAAGAAGAAAAAAGAGCGGCTCGCTCTCAACACAGCTGAAGTTCGAATTGTACGGCATCCTGATCCTCATCTTCTCGGTAATCGCTTTGTCTCACGAAGGTTCCGTCGCGAGGTCGCTCATGTATTTGTTTCGATTTTTCCTCGGAGTGCTCGATTGGGTCGTGCCGGTCATTTTCGTATACATAGGGTTGTATGTGATGATTCGCAGAAATTGGCCGCGCGGCTGGACGGCGCGCAAGTCGGGATTTTTGCTCGTGATTCTCGGTTTTTTGATCATGAACCATATTACGATGTTTCAATTGCTTAGTCCGAATGGGGACCAGCTCTCCTCCTCGTGGATCGTAAGCCAGACCTGGGCCAGCTTGATCGACGGGCTAAGCCCGCAAAATGAAGCGGTGCTTGCCAATCAGGTGGGAGGCGGCATGGTCGGGGCCGTACTGTACGCTTGCTTGTACTTTTTGTTCGATAATCTCGGAGCCCGGCTGATCGAGTACGCTTTATTCGCGATCGGCTTCGTGCTGATCACCGGTATCTCCTATGTCGATCTCGGAAGCAAGGCCAAGCGTCTGTTCCGCGGCAGCGGAGGCCGGCTGCGGGATACGTTCTCGCATATGTTCGAGCTGCTCAAAAGCCCGGAGAAACCGAAGCCAGTTCGTACCCGCAAGGCGGTCAGGCCGCAAATTCCGCTGGACGACGATTTCGACGACGAGATTACCGGACCTGTCGTGATCCGGGAGAAGAAAAAGCCGGTCTTTTTCCAAATGCTGCAGCGCAAGCAAACCGCACCTGCAGGACCGGATATCGACGAGGAGGATGACGGGCAGATCGTATATTCGGCCAATGGGAAAGAAGACGGGAACGTTCCCAAGCCGGACTATGATGACGATATGGAAAACCGCGGGACGGAGGCGGATTCCTCGATTCCGTTAATCCGCGATTTTCAGGAGCATATTGCGGAGCAAGAAACGCCGGAGCGGCTTCCTCCAGCCATCCAGGAGCCCCCGGCGCTGCCGCAGCCTGCCGTCACGGCCATGCAGCCTCCTTCCAATCAGATCAAGATCAAACTGCCGGTGGAGGCAGACGGGGACGGAGATATGACCTTCCACAAAGAACCGGAACGGCCTCCGGCCAAGCCTTACGAGCTGCCGGCTTTCTCGCTGCTTGCCAAGCCGAGCGGTTCGGGCAAAGGAGGGGACTCCGTCGACTTCAAGACGATCGCCCGCAAGCTGGAAACGACGCTCGAAAGCTTCGGAGTCCGCACGAAGGTGCTGGAGGTGGTCAGAGGGCCGTCGGTCACCCGTTATGAGATTCAGCCGGATGTCGGCGTCAAAGTAAGCAAAGTGGTCAGCTTAACCGATGATATTGCGCTTGCGCTCGCTGCCAAGGATATCCGGATGGAAGCGCCGATCCCCGGCAAATCGGCGATCGGCATCGAAGTTCCGAACCCGGAAATCGCCGTCGTTACGATGCGGGAAGTGATGGAGAGTCTGGTGTTCCAGGAATCGGCCTCGAAACTGTCGATCGCTTTCGGCCGCGACATTTCCGGACAAGCGATCGTCGGCAATCTGGCCAAGATGCCTCACTTGCTCGTAGCGGGAGCGACAGGCTCCGGGAAGTCGGTCTGTATCAACGGGATCATAACGAGCATTTTGTACAAAGCGAAGCCGGACGAAGTGAAGTTTCTGATGATCGACCCGAAGATGGTCGAGCTGAATATGTACAACGGCATTCCACATTTGCTCGCACCGGTCGTAACCGATCCGAGAAGAGCGTCGCTGGCGCTGAAGAAAATCGTCGGCGAGATGGAGAAACGGTACGACCTGTTCTCCAAGTTCGGCACGCGGAATATCGAAGGTTATAACACGATGCCTGAGGAGAAAAGGGAAGGCGAGCCGCTGCCGTATATCGTCGTGATTCTGGACGAGCTCGCCGACCTGATGATGGTCGCCGCAAGCGATGTCGAGGATTCGATCTGCCGCCTCGCCCAGAAAGCGCGTGCCGCAGGCATCCATCTGATTATCGCGACCCAGCGGCCATCCGTAGACGTTATTACTGGTCTGATCAAGGCCAACATTCCTTCGCGGATCGCATTCGGCGTATCGTCGCAGGTTGACTCCAGAACGATTCTCGATATGGCGGGAGCGGAAAAGCTGCTAGGCCGCGGGGATATGCTGTTCCTGCCGGTCGGCGCATCCAAGCCGATTCGCGTGCAGGGAGCGTTTCTGTCCGACCAGGAGGTCGAGTCCGTCGTTACGTTCTGCAAAACCCAGGAGGAAGCGATCTACCGGGAAGAAATGGTTCCCGAGGTGGAAGAAGCGTCGGCGGAAGAGGAGCAGGTCGAGGATGAGTTGTACGATCAAGCGGTCCAGATCGTGCTTGAAGCCAAGCAGGCCTCGGTCTCGCTGCTGCAACGGCGGATGCGCGTAGGTTATACGCGGGCGGCCCGGCTGATCGACTCGATGGAGGCCAAAGGGATCGTCGGTCCTTATGAAGGCAGCAAGCCGAGAGAAGTGCTCGTCTCCTTGGAGCAGTATCAGCACAGCCGCATATCGTCATAGATGCAAGAGGGCTGTTCTCCTAAGTCGTTTTACGATTTTGTAAGCCCCGCTTAGAACCGAGTTCCCTTAAGAAAAAGGACCTCAGCCTCCACGTTATCGTGGAAGCCTGAGGTCCTTTCGTTTGGATCATCGGGACGTTTTTAGACTCCTTTCATTGCATAATCCGGCACCAGCTTTGTCATAATAAGGCGTGAATCCGACTGCAATATGACAAAGGGAAGGTAGACGGACATGAACAAGCGACTTGTGGTCATAACGATATGTACCGTATTGTTTTTGCTGGCAGGCATGCAAATCAAGAGCAAATACTACTCCGAACAAACGTTTGGAAACTGGGAGGTTCGGTACGGCGCCAAAGGAGGCGACGTCTACGAGCTTCAGGGCAGGCTGAAAATGCTCGGGTATTACCATGGCGATGTGGACGGCGACTTTGGCTACAGTACGCTGCAAGCGGTCAAAAACTTTCAGTACAAATTCGGAATGAAGGTAGACGGCCTGGTCGGCAGCAAGACCAAATTAAAACTGTGGGAAGCGACGAAGGAATGGTCGCCGGACCGCACTCCCCGCAAGGGCGCGGAACAAGCGGCTCCGGCAGCGCCGGCTCCGGGAACGGCGGCCGGAGGCGGCGCAGGTGCAGGCGCCGGACAAAAGCTGCCCAGCTCGAACAATCTCGGGTTGTCCGAGCAGGACCTGAACCTGATGGCAAACGCCGTATACGGGGAAGCGAGAGGCGAGCCGTATGTCGGGCAGATTGCCGTAGCCGCCGTTATTTTAAACCGGGTCCGGTCGGCGAGTTTTCCGAACACCGTATCAGGCGTTATTTTCCAGCCGGGGGCGTTCACGGCGGTAGCGGACGGACAGATCTGGCTAACACCGAACGATACAGCCAAAAAAGCGGTACAGGACGCTTTGAACGGCTACGATCCTTCCGGCGGATGCCTCTATTACTTCAACCCGGAGACCGCCACCTCCAAATGGATCTGGACACGGGTGCAGGTCAAAAAAATTGGCAAACATATCTTTTGCAACTAGTCCGAAACGAGGAAGCTGGAGAAGAAGTAACCGGTTAGGTTGCTTCTTCTGTTTCTAGAAGAATATAATGGAAAAGAGGTCGATACAATGGCAGTAGATACACGGCATCCATCACAAGCGGAAGGGAGCAAGTTGCCTTTGAATAAGTCTGCATTCGAAAGGGATACCGTGGGAAACGTGAGATTGCACGTTCTGCCGACGGATCAGTTTAAGACGTACGCTATCTCGGTATACATAGGACGTCCGTTGAATGAATCGTCCGTAACGCCGGTAGCGCTCACGCCGTTCGTTCTTCGCAGGGGCACATCCAGCTTGCCCGAAACCAAGCAGTTCCGGGAACGCCAGGACGACCTGTACGGAGCCGGCTTCGGCTTCGATATTTACAAAAGAGGCGACTACCAGATCGTCCAGTTCCGCATGGATATGATTCATGACGACTTTGTCTCGGACTCCGGCTCGATGCTGGAGCAGGCTGTGCAATTCGTCGGTGAGGCGATTACCGATCCGGTATTGGAGAACGGCGCTTTCAGAACCAAATATGTGGAAGCGGAGAAAGATACGCTTCGCAAACGAATCGAAGCCATCATTAACGATAAAATCCGTTATGCCGCAGAGCGCTGCATGGAGGAGATGTGCAAAAACGAGCCGTACCGGCTCCACCCGCTCGGCAAAGTAGACGATTTGGCAGCCATTACGCCCGAATCTTTGTACGCTTCCTACAAACAGTGGCTTGCGGAATCGCCGATCGACGTATACGTGGTGGGCAATACGACGCTGGCCGAGGTTAAACCGCTTGTCGAAGCGGCTTTTAAGTGGAATCCTCCGCAATCCGTCGCGTATAACCAAAAGCCCGAGCACCGGCAGGTGGAACAGGTCAACACGGTAGTCGAGCGTCTAGATGTAACGCAAGGCAAGCTGAATATGGGGCTTCGCACTTATGTAACTTATTCGGACGACGATTATCCGGCGATGCTGATGTATAACGGAATTTTAGGCGGTTATCCGCATTCCAAGCTGTTCTTAAACGTCAGGGAGAAGGAGAGTCTCGCTTATTACGCTTCTTCCCGTCTGGACGGCCACAAAGGCATTTTAACGATTCAGTCCGGGATCGAATTCGCCAACTATGAAAAAGCGGTAGACATTATTCAGAAGCAGATCGCCCAAATGAACGAAGGCCAATACAGCGACCTGGAGCTGTCGCAGACGCGCGCCATGATCTCGAACCAGCTGCGCGAAAGCCAGGATTCGGCGTATGAGACCATCTCGCTGGACTTCAATAATCAGCTCTCCGGCAAGGTGCGCTCGGCAGCCGAGCTGATCGAACAGATCGGACGGGTGGACGTCGAAGCGATTCGCCGCGTAGCCCAAGGCGTTAAGCTCGACACCGTATACTTTTTGAGAGACCGGAAGGGGGAGTGACGCATGCAAACGATACCGTTTACCCGACTGAAAGAGACGCTTTATTACGAGCAGCTGCCGAACGGACTCAAAGTATACGTCCTGCCGAAGCCCGGATTTCATAAAATTTACGCGACGTTTTCGACCAAGTACGGTTCGATCGACAACCATTTTCAAGTCGAGGGCAAGCAGGAAGTATCGGTTCCGGACGGAATCGCTCATTTTCTGGAGCATAAGATGTTCGAAGAGCCGACCGGCGACATTTTCGCCACGTTCGCTTCCCAGGGCGCTTCGGCCAACGCGTTCACCAGTTTCGACCGAACGGTTTATTTGTTCTCGGCAACCGAGCAGGTAACCGAAAACCTGACGACATTGATCAATTTCGTGCAAAACCCGTACTTTACCGAGCAAAACGTCGAGAAAGAAAAAGGAATCATCGGCCAAGAGATCAACATGTACCGGGACAATCCCGATTGGCGCGTTTATTTCGGCCTGATCGAGGCGCTGTACAGCAAGCATCCGGTGCGGATCGACATTGCCGGGACGATCGATTCGATTGCCCAGATTACTAAGGATACGTTGTACGAGTGTTACCATACGTTTTATCATCCGAGCAACATGAGCCTGTTCGTTGTCGGAGGCGTCGAAGTCGAGCCGATTATGCAGCTGGTCCGCGACAACCAGGCAGCCAAAACGTTCCCGTCTCAGGGCGACATCCGCCGCTTCTTCGAGGAAGAGCCGAGTCAGGTAAGCGAGCGCGAGAAAGTGATCGAGCTCCCCGTATCGCTCCCGAAATGCCTGTTCGGCTTTAAGGAGCTGAGCACTGAAGGGGAGAAGGGCGGGCCGCTGAAGCGGGAAATGACGACGAAGCTCGTGCTGGACGCCCTGCTTAGTCCGAGTTCCCAGCTGTACCGTGATTTGTACGACGACGGGCTGATCTCCGATACGTTCGGTCACGAATACAACTGCAATTCCAACTATGCGTTCTCCATTATCGGAGGCGATACGAAAAATCCCGACGAGCTTGTACAGCGGGTGAAGGCGGCTCTGGAACGCGCCAAGTCCGAAGGAATCAGTGCAGAGTCGTTTGAACGAAGTAGAAAAAAGAAAATCGGCGGCTTTTTGCGCATGATGAACTCACCGGAAGCGATGGCCAACGAGTTTACGAAGTATGAATTTAAAAATACGAGCCTGTTTGACGTGCTTGGCGTATACGAGTCGGTTACGCTGGAAGAGGCCAATGAGAGACTGCGCGAGCATGCCGATTTCGACCGGTTTGCCATATCGATCGTGCGGAGCCCGCAAGGATGATTAAGCCGTTCTCCGAGACGACCGTGCTCATTACCGGTGCGAGCCGGGGCATTGGGGCAGCCATCGCCCAACGCTTCGCCTCCGTCGGTATGAAGGTCGTCATCCATTACTTGCATTCTCACGAGGCGGCCAACGAAACGGCGCGGGCCTGTCTGAATCTCGGCGCGAACGTATTGACGGTAACGGCGGACGTACGCTCGAAAGAACAGCTGCAGCGGATGAAGGAAAAGATGGAGAAGCACGGAATGGTGCCGGATATTCTGGTCAACAATGCGGGAGTCGCCCACTACGGACTGCTGCAGGACGTTTCCGAGGATGAATGGGCGCATGTGATGGACGTTAATTTGAAAGGCATGTTCATGTGCACCCAGCTGTTTATGGATTCGATGATCAAGCAAAAGTACGGCCGAATCATTAATGTTTCGTCCGTCTGGGGCATATCCGGCGCTTCCTGCGAGGTCGTCTATTCCACCGCCAAAGGCGGGGTGAACGCATTTACGAAAGCGCTGGCCAAAGAGCTGGCGCCTTCGGGCGTCACCGTCAACGCCGTCGCCCCGGGAGTCGTAGAGACGTCAATGAACGACAAATGGAATACGGCCGAGAAGGAAGCGCTGCAAAACGACATTCCCGCCGGCAGATTTGCGCATCCCGATGAAATCGCTTCTCTGGTCTATTTTATCGCTCTTCCCGAATCGGGGTATATCACCGGGCAAATCATCAGTCCGAACGGCGGCTGGCTAACCTGAACCGACCGTTTTCCTGAAGTTGGACAAGCAGCGTTCGTATACGGACGACGCAATCGGCACATCCTACAATTGTTGCATCGTAACTTACAGCGACAAGGAGGAAACCGATCATGGCAACTGTATTGAAAAACTTCGAGCGCTGGAAAGAGTTTTTGTCCGAGCGAGTGGAGCAGGCACATAGCGCCGGCATGAGCGACGAAACGATCGCCAAACTCGCCGCCCAGCTTGGAGAATTTTTGTCCGACAAGATCGACCCGGAAAATAAAGAAGAACGCGTATTGAAGGAACTGTGGGACGTGGCGGACGAGCAGGAAAAAACGACTATTGCCCGTCTTATGGTGAAACTGGTTCGCTCCTAACAACCGAACAGCGGATGGAAGTCCGAAGCCTCCTCTAGCAGGGGGCTTTTACCGCGTAACGGAACTTTTTTTAGACACAGGCTAGGAGGATAATGACGAATATTGTAGAATAGTTTTGGTAAGGGTCGACAACTGGCGGAAAGGTGAGAACAGATGGAAACGAAACAGTGGTACATGGAATACAAAATACATAAAAACCGTCCGGGGTTGCTCGGCGATATCGCGTCTCTGATGGGGATGCTGGAGATCAATATATTAACCATCAACGGCGTCGAAGACCGGACCCGCGGCATGCTGCTGCAGACGAACGACGACGAAAAAATCGAATTGATGGGTAAGATGTTGAAAAAAGTGGATAATATTACTGTATCGGCACTTCGCGCACCGAAGCTGGTCGATATTTTGGCCGTTCGTCACGGCCGATACATCGAACGCGACTCCGACGACCGCAAGACGTTCCGGTTCACCCGCGACGAATTGGGACTATTGGTCGACTTTCTGGGCGAGCTGTGCAAGCAGGAGGGCAATCAGGTCATAGGGCTTCGGGGAATGCCGCGCGTCGGCAAAACCGAATCGATCATCGCCGGAAGCGTATGCGCCAAGAAGCGATGGACGTTCGTATCCTCGACGCTGCTCAGACAGACGGTACGCAGTCAAATGTCGGACGACGAAATGAATCCTTCCAACGTGTTTATCATCGACGGAATCGTATCTACGATGCGCTCCAACGAGAAGCATCATATGCTGCTCCGCGAGATTATGGCGATGCCTTCGACCAAAGTGATTGAACATCCGGATATATTCATTCGCGAATCGGAGTATACTTATGATACGTTTAATGTTATTGTAGAACTTCGGAATACGCCGGAAGAGGAAATATCGTACGAGTCGTTCACGAACTTCGACAACGACGGGTTTTAACACCCGCCCACTCTTTCCCGCACCATGACAAACCCCAGGAGGTGATTGAACAGTGTCGGATTTGGGACAGCTGCTGAAAAAAGCGCGTCTGGATAAAGGAATATCGCTCGACCAGCTTGAGGAAACGACGAAAATCCGAAAGCGGTATTTGGAAGCGATCGAGGAAGGCGATTACAAAGTATTGCCGGGCAATTTCTATGTTCGCGCCTTCATCAAAAGCTATGCCGAGACGGTCGGGCTGGACCCGAATGAAGTTCTCGAGCATTACGGGAAAGCGGTGCCGGCGACGGAGGTCGAACCGGCCGTAGAGCCGATCCGCCGGAAGCGGAGCAGTACGCGCAATACGGAGAAACTCAGCAAATGGGCGTCCAATATTTTGATGCTGTCGTTCATCCTGCTTATATTGGGCATCATTTACTACTTTATCGGGACGTCTTACAGTGGGAACGATCCTAAAAAACAAGTGGACCCGAGCGATAAAATTACGGACAAGCTTCCGGATAAGAATGCCCCGTCCGTACAAAATACGGGAGACGCTGGAGCCGGTGGCCAAACGGACACCGGCAAGCCTCCCGAAGGTTCGGTCACCCCGCCGGCTGTCAATCTCCCCGAGCCCGTCGTTACGTTTGCCCGCTCTGTAGGCAATATCGACTACTATACGGTGACGAATGCCGATAAACTGAATGTGAAGCTGGTCATTAACGGAGAAGAGTGCTGGCTCAGCATCAGCAAGATTATCCCGGCCACCGCCGATCGTAAGCAGGAGCATCAATCGATCGAGTCGAAGCTTTACAAAAAAGGCGATACCCGCGATTGGACGTCCGATCAAAGCGTCTACTTGAATATCGGATTTCCTCCTGCTGCCGAGATTACCGTCAACGGAGTCCCGATCCAGCTCGGAACGGTCAAAGCCTCCAAAAAAGTGCAGATCGATTTGGAAAAACCGATGTAACGGGCAGCGCCCGGGGAAGAATAAACCGCTCTTATTCCGGCAACCCTACGATTACGTAACGACTTTATCGCGAAGCGAGGGAATCGACAATGGGAACAAGCTGGGTAGTCACCATCTTGGGCGTGATCGTAAGCCTGGTTGGCTGGTACTTGACCCCGAACGTATGGGGCTACGGAATATTGGGCTTTGGCGTCGCTCATATCATCCTTGGCGTATTGGATATGTTTCGAACGCCGGATCGAGCGCGTTAACGATCTTCATGCCGATCGGCATCCCCGGGGCACCTGCGAAGGTGTCTTTTTTTCGTAAGCGCCGATTGTTATAATGGAGGAAACGATGGGAAGGCGGGATTGGATTAGATGAGCTCCGAGAATTCGTTCGACGTCGTCTCGGCGATCGACATGCAGGAATTGAACAATGCCATACAACAAGCCGAAAAGGAAATCGACAACCGCTTCGATTTTAAAGGCTCCAAAAGCAGCATCCAGCTTGACAAAAACGAACTGGTCGTCATCTCCGACGATGAGTACAAGCTGAACAGCGTGCTGGACGTTCTTCATTCGAAGATGGTCAAGAGAGGGATATCTCTTAAAAACTTGCAATACGGCAAACTGGAGCCGGCCGCTTCCTCCACCGTCCGTCAGCGGATCGGGCTGAAGCAGGGGATCGGCCAGGAACATGCCAAAAAAATCAATGTGCTGCTGCGGGATTCCAAGCTGAAAGTCAAAAGCCAGATCCAGGGCGACCAAATCCGCGTTACCGGCAAAAACAAGGACGATCTGCAAAAAGCGATTCAACTGCTGAGGCAATCCGATATCGATCTCGACCTGCAGTTCGTCAACTTCAGATAAGCTTTGTGCATATGGCAGCCGGCCTTACTGTTACAAGTACGGCTTTTTGCCGTATATACGATTTTTCGGCCTAAAACCGGCGTATCTTCTATTTTTGACACTTTCAAGCGGAGTGTATTATACTTGTGTGTATGTTATGCAGGGCACGTTACTGCTGCGCTCCGTAAAAGCACTGTCCGCTATAGCCGGCTTTCGATACGAGCGCGCGCACCGCAAAATGAAAGATTACGCTTTCGAATAGAGCTTGGGGGAACTAGTTCATGACAGAAAAAGTAAAAGTCGTTACGCTTGGCTGCGAAAAAAACTTGGTGGACTCGGAGATCATGTCCGGCCTCATTCATGAACGCGGCTACTCGCTGGTCGACGATAAGGAAGACGCAACCGTCATTATCGTCAATACGTGCGGATTTATCGACGCCGCCAAAGAAGAGTCCGTCAATACAATCCTTGACTTGGCCGAATTGAAAGATACGGCCAGTCTGAAGGCGCTGATCGTCTCCGGATGCCTGACCCAGCGTTATAAAAAAGAGCTGATGAACGAAATGCCGGAGATCGACGGGATTGTCGGAACCGGCGATTTCGATAAAATTAACGATATTATCGATGAAGCGCTTGCAGGGAGAAAACCGATTCTGATCGGCAATCCGGCATTTAATTACGAGAAGGCGCTGCCGCGCAGAGTGACCACTCCGCGTTATACGGCGTATGTCAAAATTGCAGAGGGCTGCGATAACGCCTGTACGTTCTGCAGCATTCCGATCATGCGCGGCAAGTTTCGCAGCCGCTCGATCGAATCGGTTGTCGCCGAAGCGCAATCGCTGGCGTCCCAGGGCGTTCGGGAGATCAGTCTGATCGCGCAGGATTCTACCAACTACGGGACCGACCTGTACGACAAGTTCATGCTCCCGGCCCTGCTGGACCGAGTCAGCGAAGTGCCCGGCATCGAGTGGGTACGGCTTCATTACGCGTATCCGGGCTTCTTTACAGACGAGTTGATCGAAACGATCGCATCCAATCCTAAAGTTTGCAAATATATCGACATGCCGCTTCAGCACAGCGAGGACACGATCCTGAAACGGATGCGCCGTCCGGGCCGTCAGCGCGACGCCAGGGAACTGGTCGCCAAAATCCGTGCCCGCATGCCCGACGTGGCGATCCGCACATCGGTAATCGTCGGATTCCCGGGCGAGACGGAAGAGGACTTCGCCAACTTGTGCGAGTTTGTCAAAGAGATGAAGTTTGACCGGCTCGGCGTATTCTCCTACTCGCAGGAGGAGGACACTCCGGCGTCCAGACTGCCGGATCAGCTTCCGGAGGACGTCAAGGAATTCCGGGCGACGACGCTGATGGAAATCCAGCGTGAAATATCCCGCGAAGAGAACGGCAAGCGGATCGGGCAAGAACTGAATGTGCTGATTGAACGGTACGACGGGCGCAACGACGTATACATCGGACGCTCGGAATACGATGCTCCGGACGTGGACGGCGAAGTGTTCGTTTCAAAATGCTCCGCCGGGATCGGCGAGATGCAAAAGGTGCGGATTACGCACTCCTTCGAATTCGATTTGTCCGGGGAGGGGATCGCGTGAATCTGGCGAACCGCATAACAGTGGCGAGAATATTTCTCGTCCCTGTCATTATGTTCTTCCTGCTTGTGAATCTCGATCTGCCTCCTATCCGGATTGAACAGTTCAGCATTACGTACAACCAGATTATCGCGGTTCTTATCTTTATTATTGCGGCCAGCACGGACAGTCTCGATGGCTATATCGCGCGCAAGCACAAGCTGATTACGAACCTCGGCAAGCTGCTCGATCCGCTGGCGGACAAGCTGCTCGTCAGCGCCGTGCTCGTATCGCTGGTTGATATGGGCAAGCTGGATGCATGGATCGCGATCGTCATTATCAGCCGGGAGTTTGCCGTAACCGGGCTCCGTTCGATTTGCGCGGCGGAAGGTATCGTGCTGGCGGCCAGCAAACTTGGGAAATGGAAGACGGCTGCCCAAATTACCGCCATTATCGCCTTGCTCATTAACAATTTTCCGTTCGCGTTCCTCAATATTCCGTTCGACTTGATTGCGAGCTGGATCGCGGCGATCATTACGATTTATTCCGGAATCGATTATTTCGCCAAAAACTGGCACGTAATTCAATTCGACCATTAAACGGATATATAAGTTGAACTAAACATCTACGATGGAAAACCCAATGTAGTGGAGAAAAGAAATTAGCTTGAAAGCGAGTTTTGGCTTAAGAGCTTTCGTTAGAAAGCTGCTTCGGAAGGATAAGCTTTGAGTGTCAACCGTCCGAAGGCCAATCCAATCCGAGGCACTCAAAACAAGATGTCTGAAGCTTCAAGCAATTTTTTTCGCAACGAAATGGACTTCAACTTTCATTAGTTTAACTTATATAGCAAACAACCGGTCGGTTTACCGCACCGGGTTGTTTTTCGGGGAGATAACCGGAGCCGGCAGGCTGGGAAGGCTTGGCGGCAGGAGAGGGAGAACGGATATGAGAGCGGAGATTATCGCGGTAGGCACGGAGCTGCTGCTCGGCCAGATTGTCAACACGAACGCCCAATACATAGCGCAAGGCTGCGCAGGCATAGGACTGAATGTGTATTACCAGACGGTCGTCGGGGATAACCGGGAGCGGCTGCGGCAGACGTTCGAGCTGGCGGCCTCGCGGGCGGACTTCGTCATCGTGACCGGAGGGCTGGGCCCGACGCAGGACGATCTGACGAAGGATGCGCTTGCGGAGCTTCTCGGATTGTCGATATCGATTCATCAACCGTCGATGGACAAAATCGTCTCGCTGTTCCGCGCTCGAGGAACGGAAATGGTGGAGAGCAACGCGAGACAAGCCAATCTGATCGAAGGCTGCGAGCCACTCTCCAACGACAACGGGCTTGCGGTAGGCGTCGCTTTGACGCATGAGGGGACGCATTATGTGCTGCTTCCCGGCCCGCCGAAGGAAATGAAGCCGATGTTCGACCGGTACGCGATCCCGTGGATCAGCTCGGTGATGGGTGATCAAGCGGCTCCCCTGCACTCGAAAATGCTCAAGTTCGCCGGGATCGGCGAGTCCAACCTGGAGCACCGGCTGATCGACCTGATCGAAGGCCAGCAGGACCCTACGATCGCTCCTTATGCGAAGGAAGGCGAAGTGAGCATCCGGCTGACGACGCGGGCCGTGACGGCCGAGGAAGCGCAGCGGAAGCTGGCGACAACCGAACGGGAAATCCGGAGCCGGGTCGGAGATCACATCTATGCCGATTCGGATGTGCCGATCGAACGTGTGATCGTATTGCAGCTTGCCGAAGCAGGCAAAACGCTGGCGCTTGCCGAAAGCTGTACGGGAGGGCTGGTCAGCGAGATGATCACCGAAGTAGCCGGCAGTTCTGCCGCTTACAAGGGTGGGATTGTCTGTTATACGAACGAAATCAAGCGGAACCTGTTAGGTGTACCGGCGGAACTGCTCGAAGGCGCCGGCGCGCCCGGCGCAGTCAGTGCCGAGACAGCTGTGCTGCTCGCCGAGCAGGTGATGGAGAGAATCGGCTCGGATTACGCGATCTCGGTTACGGGAGTAGCGGGGCCTGCTGAATCGGAAGGCAAGCCGGTAGGGCTCGTCTACATCGGTTTAGCCGAGCGCGGACGCGGCGCCGAAGCGGAGAAGCTTCAATTGTCGGGCAATCGCGAATCGATCCGGCTGAAGGCGGCCAAGCACGCTTTATACCGGCTGTGGCAGCGTCTTATAAAGTAAGCCGCGAGCGTCGTCTGCTCGGCGGCCCGGCAAAGTTTTTGTTGCCCGGGACGAGATCATGCGATATACTTGCAGTATTGTAGCGGAAGCACCGTAACATGGCCCTGGTAGCCTTGTTGCGGTGTTTTTTTGTCCGTTCGAAGCTCATACGCTTATCGGGCGGATACGTGCGAATACGGCTATTTGGCGGGACTGGAGATGGCCGCAGCGACTGTTCGCAAAAAAATGCGAATGTATGTTCGAAAAAATACTTGGCAAATGGGCGAAAAGAAGGTATCATAAGCTATAGAAACGATAAAAAGGAAGTGAGTAGGTTGTCAGATCGCCGCGCTGCGTTGGAAAATGCCCTGCGTCAAATTGAGAAGCAATTTGGCAAAGGATCGATTATGAAACTTGGTGAATCCACCCACATGCAGGTGGAGACCATCCCTACCGGAGCGCTTGCGCTCGATATCGCTATTGGGGTTGGCGGATTTCCGAGAGGAAGAATTATCGAAGTTTACGGACCGGAATCGTCAGGTAAAACGACAGTGGCGCTGCATGCGATCGCCGAAGTGCAGCGGGCCGGAGGACAAGCCGCCTTTATCGATGCCGAGCACGCTTTGGACCCGTTGTATGCAAGCAAGCTGGGTATTAACATCGACGAATTGCTGTTGTCACAGCCGGATACAGGCGAGCAGGCGCTCGAGATCGCGGAAGCGCTCGTTCGCAGCGGTGCGGTCGACATCATTGTTATTGACTCCGTAGCCGCTCTCGTACCGAAAGCGGAAATCGAAGGCGAGATGGGCGACTCCCACGTCGGCCTGCAAGCCCGGCTTATGTCCCAGGCGCTCCGGAAGCTGTCTGGTGCGATCAACAAGTCGAAGGTTATCGCGATCTTTATTAACCAGCTCCGTGAGAAGGTCGGCGTTATGTTTGGTAACCCGGAAACGACTCCGGGCGGACGCGCGCTGAAGTTCTATTCTTCCGTCCGGCTGGAAGTGCGCCGTGTCGAGACGATCAAGCAAGGCAATGACATGGTCGGCAACCGGACACGGATCAAGGTAGTTAAAAATAAAGTTGCTCCGCCATTTAAGCAAGCCGAGGTGGACATCATGTACGGGGAAGGCATCTCCCGCGAAGGCAGCATTGTGGATATCGGAACGGAGATGGATATCGTTAACAAAAGCGGCGCTTGGTATTCCTATGACGGCGAACGTCTTGGCCAGGGCCGCGAAAACGCAAAGCAGTTCCTTAAAGATAACCCGCAGATCGCTGCCGTTATCGAACAGAGGATCCGTGAGGCAAGCAATATGAACCAAGTTGGCGCTCAGATGGTTTCGTCGGATGACGACGAGGACGAAGATGAGCTGGCAGCGTTCGAATAACATCATGTGACGGCTGCATGACCGGATGCGCACCTTTGAATTTTGATAAGGTGCGTTTTCGGTTTTTGCGCTGTTTGGCTATCGGAAGGAGGCAGCATGAACAACACGGAATCCCTCATTACCGCTGTCGAAAGGCATCCGAGGAGGAACGGCCGGTATCTCATCTATCTGGACGGACAGCATGCGCTAACTGTCTACGAGGAAGTGCTGATCAAGCACCGGCTGCTGAAAGGGGAGCGGGTCGAGGCGGACAAGCTGCGCCGCGTGCTGGAGGACGAGGAGCAGCAGAGGGCATGGTCTGACGCCTTGAAGCATGTCGGCCGCCGGCCGAGGTCGGAGAAGGAGGTCCGGCAGTTTCTAAAGCGCAAGGAATATACGGAACCGCTGATTGACCGGATTATACAGCGGCTGAAGGAGCAGAGGTATCTCGACGACGCCGATTTTGCGGCATTATGGACGGAGCAGCGGATCTACTCGCAGAAAAAGGGCAGCAGGTGGGTAAAGCAGGAGCTGCAGCAAAAGGGTGTCGCCCCTGCAACGATTCAGGAGGCGCTTGATCAAGTTCGTCCGGACGAAGAAGAGCGGATCTGCGTCGAGCTCGGCTTGAAAAAGTGGAAGCTGACGAGCGGAACCTCTCAGGACAAAAGGCGGAAGACCGCTGGTTTTCTGATGCGGCGCGGGTATTCGGCATCTATTGTGGGCAAGGCCATCCGGCGTATTATAGAGGAGGCTGCGGACGAAGACGAGCGCAGTGAAGACTCGGAGCTGTGGGAATGGCCGGAAGAATAAGTACGGTTAAGCGGCGGCTTTACAGGCAGGGAAGCATCAACGTTAAGCGAAGGCGGATAACGGAGCGGAGGAAGAAGGATGGAGAATACGATCCGGTGGGGAATTGTCGGCTGCGGGAACGTAACGGAAGTCAAAAGCGGGCCGGGCTTTCAGCAGGCGGCGGGGTCGGAACTGGTCGCCGTGATGAGGCGAAACGGAGAGCTGGCGGAGGATTACGCCCGGCGGCACCGCGTAGCCAGATGGTATGACAATGCGGATAGACTGATCGGAGACCCGCAGGTGGACGCCGTATACGTGGCGACTCCGCCTGCGTCGCACAAAGAGTATGTCCTCGCCGCAGCTGGGGCGGGTAAGCCGGTATACGTAGAAAAACCGATGGCGATGAACGCGGGCGAATGCGAGGAGATGATCGAAGCATGCCGGAAGGCGGGGGTACCGCTGTTCGTCGCTTACTACCGGAGAGCGCTTCCGCGGTTTCTCAAAGTGAAGCAGCTGCTGAGCATGGGCGCGATCGGGGAAGCGCGGTTTGTTACGACCGTACATACCAAAAAGCTGACCGAAGATCCGGGCAGCTTGCCGTGGAGAGTTAGGCCGGAAATTTCCGGGGGCGGCCATTTTTTTGATCTGGCGAGCCATACGCTGGATCTGCTCGACTTTTTGCTGGGACCGATCCGGGATGCAGCCGGAAGAGCCGGCAATCAAGGGAAGGCGTATGAGGCGGAAGATGTCGTAAGCGGGACGTATGTGTTCGAATCGGGCGTGCAGGGAACGGGAGTATGGTGCTTTACCGCTTATCAGGGGGGCGAAATGAATGAAATCGTGGGCTCGCGAGGCAAGCTGACGTTCTCCACCTTCGGCAGCGAACCCATCCGGCTTACGACTGCGGACGGAATCGGAGACTATTCGCTGGAGCATCCGGAGCATATCCAGCAGCCGCTCATTCAGACGATCGTAGACGAGCTGCTGGGCAAGGGACGTTGTCCAAGCACCGGCGAATCCGCGCTGCGGACCGCCAAAGTGATGGATGAGCTTGTTAAGATCCGCAGCTGAACGGGGGCGGCTGCCGGCTCGATTTCGTCTCGTTGTTCAACTTTATTTCATTTCTGAGAAAGCTGTCGAGGAAGCGATTCCTCGGATGGCTTTTTTGTTGTATGCGGAACTGCGATTTCTGTCCGGCATGTACAACCTTGGACCGGCCGGGCTCAAGCTCAGAAAATCGCATTTTTATTATTTCAATATGGTGTAAAGTTATTCGATACGTTCTAAGAATCCTGGGCGGATGTCCAGTGTCGGAGCGATTTTTTCAAAAAAGGCCAATATCTTTATTCCAAAATGGTATAAAGTGAGGTATAATGAAATTGTCTAGGGGAGGACGGATTACAATGGGGAACTTACGGAGTACTACGAAGCAGCTCGGGCCCATATTATGGACATTTCTTAAAATCGCTCCGATTACGTTCGGGGGCGGCTATGCGATGATCCCGGTTTTGGAGAAGGAAGCCGTTCATAAACAGGGCTGGATCAAGCAGGAGGAAATCGGCGACGTGCTGGCCGTATCACAGACGATACCCGGCGCCGTCGCATTAAACGCCGCCTCGTTCATCGGTTACCGGGTCGCGGGCATAAGCGGCGCCGTTATGGCCGTAATCGGCATGATGCTGCCGACCTTTCTGATCGTGACGGGACTTGCGACGCTGCTCCTGTCGCTGCAGGATAACGTGAAAGTGGCAGCCGCGCTGCAAGGAATGAAGCCTGCAGTGGTGGCGATGATCGTATACGCCGGATACCGCGTGTCGAAGACCGCTCTAACCGATAAATGGACGACCCTGATCGCGATTGCGGCCGCCGCTGTGCTGCTGCTCAAGTTCGTTTCGCCGATACTCGTTATTTTGCTCGGCGCTTTGGCGGGAATCGGGATCGGATTGTGGAATAATCGCCACGGAGGGGGCCGCCGCAGACCGGCCCAAGGCCCGTATAGAGAGCCCGACTACTTTATCGGAGAGGGCATATAAGGGCGGCGGAGAGGGGAGGAATAGCGCGATGCTGGCGGAGCTGTTCGTCACATTTTTATTAATCGGATTCGTATCGGTCGGCGGCGGCTATTCGATGGTTTCGGTAATCGAACATGAAGCGGTCACGCAGGGGTGGATGAATGCGGACACATTTTCTGGTATGATTGCAGTAGCGGGAGCATCGCCCGGGCCGATAGCGACCAATATAGCCATTATGGTCGGCTATTACACGCAAGGCTGGGCAGGTGCAGCCGTTTCCGCGATCGGGATGACGCTGCCGTCGCTGCTGCTCGTTATTGCGGCGGGTATGCTGTTCGCCAAATTTCACCGTCACGGGATAGTGGAATCGGCGTTTTACGGACTGCGGCCGATTGTCGCAGCGCTGATTTTTTATGCGGCCTACAGGCTGCTTCTGAACGGCGGCGCCATCTTTGCATTCGATTGGAATACGGTTTGGTTTCTCGCCATATTCGCCGGCGCTTTTATCGCCCTTATGCGCTTTCGGGTGCATCCGCTCGCGGTAATTGCCGTATCCGGCCTGGTGGGTGTAGCGGTGTATGCCTAATTTGGAGGATTGGATTCCGAACCGGAAGGCGAAACAGATTTTCGCGGAAATCCGGAGAAAAGGAATCGTTTCAAAATTTGATTTGTTGGAGCTGGACGGACTGACGTCGAGCACGTTGACGCGGATGCTGGAAGAGCTCGCCACATCGGGATGGATCGAGGAAAGCGGACTCGGCGAGTCGTCCGGTGGAAGACGGCCGCTGCTGTACAGGCTGAACCCGCATCGCGGATACGTATTCGGGCTGGACGTCTCCAGAGCTTCGACCCGGCTCGTTCTGTGCGATTTGCAGCTCGAGAAGCTGGATTCCGTCTCCTGGCAGATGACGGACCGGCTGACCCCCGATTTGCTGCTCGGCGAAATTGCCGGCGCTGCCAAACGGATGATTCAGAAGCATGCGCTCGATTGGGAGCGCTTTTTGGGTCTGGGCATCGCCGCAGTCGGCCCGGTCGACCGGACCAAGGGGATGATGCTGAACCCGCATTCCTTTCCGGCGGAAGGCTGGAGCCAGGTGCCGATCGGCCCGAGGCTCGAGCAGGAGCTGGGCGTTCCCGTGCTGCTCGATAATGGAGCCAATACCGCTTTGTTGGCCGAATATTGGGCCGGATCTCCGCAGCAGTACCGTCATCTGCTGTACGTGCGGGCAGGAGTCGGCATTCGCTCGGCGATGATGTCGAACGGACAGCTCGTATACGGGGCGGTTGATATGGAAGGATCGGTCGGGCATATGATTATCCAGACGGACGGCCCGCCGCATCCGGAACGGTCGCACGTATACGGCTGCCTCGAATCGTTCGTTTCCATTCCGGTGCTGGAGAAGCAGGCGGCCGTCCGCTTGAAGCAAGGCCGCAGAAGCGTGTTGGGCGACTGGGTCCAGCATCCCGACGAGGTTGAATTTCAGCATTTGCTGAAAGCTTTATCGGCCGACGACAGGCTGGTCACCGAGCTGTTTACGCAAGCCGCCACTTTTTTCGGGATCGGACTATCCAATCTTTTGAACATTTTGCACCCGGAGAAAGTGATTTTAGGCGGCCCGCTCATTACGACCAACGAGCTGTTTTACCAGATCAGCACCCAGGTGGCGTTAAAAAATACGTTGTATTATCCGACCTACCCGGTTACGTTCACAAGAGGCAAGCTGTCGGACGACGCGCTGGCGGTCGGAGCGGCGGCGATGGTGATCGATCGGCTGACGCTTTGAAAACGTTTCATCGGAGCGCTCCCGAGTTGCTTGACAAGCTTCTTTCGCAAAAGCTAAAATGAGGGTGTACACGCCGTTTTCGCCGGATTACGCCCTTTTTTCCTTTTATGCAGGTTTTCGCCGCCCCTTACGGCGGAAATCCGCGGAAAGCGTGTCGTTTTGACCGGTCTTGCAACCGGAGGTCATGGATTGAATGAAGTGGAAAGCAACCGGAATAAAAAACCGAATATCCCAAGCTAACCCTTGGAGGCTTCAACGAGGAGGTGAACAAGATGGACATTGTCATCACGATCGTGATCGCTCTCGTTGTTGGCGCTATATGCTTTGGGATTGGTTATTTTATCCGCAAGTCCCTCGCTGAGGCGAAAATCTCCAGTGCGGAAGAAGCTGCCCGTCAGCTGATCGAAGCGGCTAAGAAAGAAGCCGAAGCTCAGAAGAAGGAAGCTGTACTGGAAGCGAAGGACGAAATTCATAAACTTCGCGCCGAAGCTGAAAAAGACATTCGTGAACGTCGGAATGAAACTCAACGGCAAGAAAGACGATTGTTGCAAAAAGAGGAAACGCTGGATAAAAAAATGGAATCCCTCGAGCGTAAAGAGGAGCAAGTCGCCAACAAAGAGAAGCGGATTGACGAGACGCAATCTCAAATTGACCAGCTGTACCGTTCTCAAGTAGCCGAGCTGGAGCGCATATCCGCGCTGACGATGGAAGAGGCGAAGCAACTCATTTTGTCCTCCGTCGAGCAAGAGGTGCGGCATGAGACGGCACAATTGATCAAAGACATCGAGAACCAGGCGAAGGAAGAAGCCGAGAAACGTGCGCGCGAGATCATTACACTGGCGATTCAGCGCTGTGCCGCAGACCATGTAGCGGAAACGACAGTGTCTGTAGTGGCGCTTCCGAACGAAGAGATGAAGGGCCGCATTATCGGACGCGAAGGCCGCAACATTCGTGCGCTGGAGACGTTGACGGGGATCGACCTCATCATCGACGATACGCCGGAGGCGGTCATCTTGTCCGGCTTCGATCCGATCCGGAGAGAAATTGCCCGGACTTCGCTTGAAAAGTTAGTAGCGGACGGACGAATCCATCCGGCGCGAATCGAAGAGATGGTAGAGAAATCGCGCAAGGAAGTGGACGAACGGATCCGCGAGTATGGCGAACAGGCAACGTTCGAGACAGGCGTTCACGGACTGCATCCGGATCTGATCAAAATACTCGGCCGGTTGAAGTTCCGTACGAGCTACGGGCAGAACGTCCTGAAGCATTCGATGGAAGTCGCTTATTTGGCCGGACTGATGGCAGGCGAGCTGGGAGAAGACGTCACGTTGGCGAAACGGGCCGGGCTTCTTCACGACATCGGCAAAGCGCTTGACCATGAAGTCGAAGGCTCTCATGTCGAGATCGGCGTCGAGATCGGCAAAAAGTACAAGGAACACCCGGTCGTCGTAAACAGCATCGCTTCCCACCATGGAGACTGCGAGGCAACCTCCGTAATCGCCATGCTGGTCGGCGCGGCGGACGCCTTGTCGGCTGCCAGACCGGGCGCGCGCAGAGAGACGCTGGAGACGTACATCAAGCGGCTCGAGAAGCTGGAGGAGATTACCGAATCGTTCGACGGCGTCGAGAAGTCGTACGCCATCCAGGCGGGCCGCGAAGTTCGCGTTATGGTACAGCCGGAGAAGATCGACGATACGGAAGCGTTCCGGTTGGCACGCGATATTACGAAGAAGATCGAAAGCGAGCTCGATTATCCGGGTCATATCAAAGTGACGGTAATTCGCGAGACGCGGGCCGTCGAGTACGCAAAGTAATAGACGAACAACCAGCATCCGAAACGAAAGCGAGAAGTGGCTATCCGGCCACTTCTCCTTTGCTTTTGCCGGGGGGCCGTATAAGGCCGGCTGACGGTTATGGCCCGCCCGGTACCGATGAAGGAGGAGAGTTCCATACGCATCTTGTTTATAGGGGATATTGTCGGAGGCTCCGGCCGCAGAGCGGTGAAGACGCAGCTGCCCGAGTTGAAGCGCAAATACGATCCCGCCTTTATCGTAGTGAACGGTGAGAATGCGGCCGGCGGCCGCGGCATCACGGCGCAAATCGCCAAAGAGCTGTTCGAGCTCGGCGTTCATGGCATTACGATGGGGAACCATACTTGGGACAACAAAGACATCTTCAATTTTATCGAGGAGGAGGCCCGGATCGTCCGTCCGGCCAATTATCCGCCCGGCACACCGGGCGAAGGAATGACGATTCTGAAAAACAAGGCGGGCAAAGAGCTGGCGATCGTCAATTTGATGGGCCGCACCTTTTTGCCTCCGCTGGACTGCCCGTTTCAGACGATCGATTCGATCCTCGATAAGCTCAAAAAAAAGCAGAAACATATATTCGTCGACTTCCACGCGGAGGCGACTTCCGAAAAAATCGCCATGGGCTGGCATCTCGACGGGAAAGTGTCGGCGGTTGTCGGGACGCATACCCATGTGCAGACCCACGACGAGCGGATCCTGCCGCAGGGGACCGGGTACGTGACCGATGTCGGCATGACCGGTGCCAGGGACGGCGTGCTCGGCATGGAGCGGGAAGCGGTGCTGCAGAAGTTCAAAACCCAGCTGCCCGTCCGGTTTACGGCTGACGAAGGCAAATGGCAGCTTCACGCCGTTGTGATCGACCTGGACGCAGAGAGCGGAATGGCCAAAAAAATCGAGCTGGTCCGCCGGTTCGAGACGGAGATGATTTTCGAGTAGATGGAAGCAGCGGGGAAGAGGACGCGGGGCGAATAGTCATTACCGGCAGAAGCCGGCGCCCCTCCTTCCCGGTCTCCGTCTCCGTATCTTGACGCAACACAGCTAGTGAATGCGGTGGCGGTCTGAGGTGCGGGAGCGCCATGTATCCAACAATTGCGCGAATTGACAGAAACTTTTGAAATTTAATGTGGTTTACTACTTGCCGGAAGAAGGAATTATTCCAGAACTGCACGAATAGTGTAGTAGTGGAATTCATCCAACATTCCCGAGGAGGTCTAGCCATGGAAGTATTAAAAGTTTCAGCAAAGTCCAATCCCAACTCCGTTGCGGGTGCATTGGCCGGCGTATTGCGCGAGCGAGGCGGGGCGGAACTTCAAGCCATTGGCGCTGGAGCGTTGAATCAGGCTATCAAGGCTGTAGCGATCGCACGAGGATTCGTAGCACCGAGCGGCGTAGATTTGATTTGCATCCCGGCCTTCACGGATATAGTTATTGACGGCGAAGATCGCACCGCGATCAAGCTGATTGTCGAACCGCGTTAGAACGCGAAGCTTGCAAGCAAGCCTATAGTAAAACGATTGATATAAAGCTCCTGCAAGGGGCTTTTTTTGCGGCCCGCGAAAAGGTTGCGTTCGCATACATACGGAAAGTCGATTATCCGAAATCGGGAAGGGGACGGACATGATGACGGTTATTGATGCGCATTGCGACGTTTTAAGCAAGCTTCTGCTTGATCCGACGATCTGTTTTGCAGGAAACGACTCGCGGCTGGACGTGACAAAGGATAAGCTGCAGCAGGCAGGTTCGGCGATGCAATGTTTTGCGATATGGATATCGGAAAGCTTGCCGGAATCGAATATGGAGCAGATAAGGACTTGTGCCGAGCTGTTTCACAGCCGGATTATCGAGCAAGCCGGGATGGTAGCCGTCCGCTCACCCGAAGATTTGCAGGCGGCGGTGCAAGCGGGGCGCCCGGGAGCGCTGCTGACACTGGAAGGCGCGGATGCGCTGAACGGCCGTGTCGACCACGTCCGGGAGCTGTACCGGCTCGGCGTCCGGATGCTCGGGTTGACCTGGAATTTTGCGAACTGGGCTGCAGACGGCGTATCCGAGCCGCGAAACGGCGGATTAACGATAAAAGGGCGGCGCCTTGTTAAAGAATGCGATTCCTTGGGAATAATAATAGATGTGTCTCATTTGGCCGAACGCAGCTTCTGGGAAGTTGCCGAGTTAAGCGGGAAGGCTTTCGTCGCCTCGCATTCCAACGTTTTCGAGCTATGCGGGCATGCGCGCAACCTGAACAAGCGGCAAATCACGTGTATCGCCGAACGCGGAGGCGTGATCGGCATCAACTTTTTTCCGCCGTTTGTAAGCGCAAACGAATCGGCGACGATCGATGAGGTGGTCCGGCATATCGAGACGGTTTGCGAATGGGGAGGCGAACGGGCGGCTGCGCTGGGAGCTGATTTCGACGGAATCGGCAAAAAGGTGCCGGGCTTGGAAGACCCGTCCGGCTACGCCCGACTCGAGGAAGCGCTATCGAAACGGATGTCCGCGGAGCTTGTGGAGCGGGTCATGTTTCGCAATTGGTATGAATATTTTGTGACGGCCCTGCCAAAATCAGAATGCTAGTCGGCGGATCAATCTAATCCCGAGATGGATTCGATCTAATATAGCTATGTTTCAATTATGTACAAATCGCTTGCATTTTCCTGTCCGAAAGCATAAAATCTTTTAAGAATGCCGAGGTCTCATTAACGGTGTAGCGCTTTCAAAATGTTAGGTTTTGCGATGATTCGAATCTATCATCCCATCACCGAAGGACACAGTTTAAAGGAGTGGACGTTGTGATCGAGCAGTTGTCATGGAAAGTCGGAGGGCAGCAAGGGGAAGGCGTTGAAAGTACGGACCGCATCTTCTCCACCGCCTTAAATCGTCTTGGCTACTATCTATACGGCTACAGACATTTCTCTTCCCGGATTAAGGGCGGACATACGAACAACAAAATCCGGATCAGTACGAAGCCGATTCGGGCGATTTCCGACGATCTGGACATATTGGTCGCGTTCGACCAAGAAACCATCGATTTGAATGCGCACGAGCTTCGCGCGGGCGGCGTTGTTGTCGCTGACGCCAAGTTTAATCCCACATTGCCGGAAGGTATAGACGCACGTCTGTTCCCAGTTCCGATTACCGCGATTGCGGAAGATTTGGGAACGGCGCTGTTTAAAAATATGGCGGCATCCGGTGCCTCTTGGGCATTGCTCGGATTGCCTCTCGAAGTGTTCAACAAAGCCGTCGAAGAAGAATTCGGCCGTAAGGGTCCTGCAGTCGTCGAAAAGAACGTCGAAGCGGTCAAACGTGCGGCGGACTTCGTAATCGAGCTGGCCGGCGGTCCTTTGGAAGAGTTCAAGCTGGCGGAAGCGGACGGATCGCAGAAGCTGTTCATTATCGGAAACGACGCGATCGGACTTGGCGCGGTAGCCGCCGGCTGCCGTTTCATGCCGGCATATCCCATCACACCGGCTTCCGAGATTATGGAATATTTGATCAAGCGCCTGCCTAAGTTCGGCGGCACGGTCATCCAAACCGAAGACGAGATCGCAGCCGTCACGATGGCGATCGGCGCCAACTACGGCGGCGTGCGCGCGCTGACCGCTTCCGCGGGTCCCGGACTATCGCTGATGATGGAAGCGATCGGTCTTGCCGGCATGACTGAGACGCCTGTCGTTATCGTCAACACGCAGCGCGGCGGTCCGAGCACGGGTCTTCCGACCAAGCAGGAGCAGAGCGACTTGAACGCGATGGTATACGGAACTCACGGCGAGATTCCGAAAATCGTGATCGCCCCTGCTACAGTAGAAGATTGCTTCTACGACACGATTGAAGCGTTCAATCTGGCGGAGAAGTACCAATGCCCGGTAATTATTATGACCGACCTGCAGCTCTCTCTCGGCAAGCAATCTTCCGAACTGCTGGATTACAACAAAATCGTCATCGATCGCGGCAACCTGGTGACCGACGTTCCGAAGCAGGAGGACGGCAAGCTGTTCAAACGGTACGAATTTACCGAAGACGGCGTGTCCCCTCGCGTACTGCCTGGCGAACCCGGCGGCTTGCACCACGTTACCGGCGTAGAGCATGACGAGACCGGCCGTCCGTCGGAAAGCCCGATCAACCGTCAGAAGATGATGGACAAACGTCTCGCCAAGCTCAAAAGCCTGAAGCTTGCGAACGCAGTCGTATCTGACGCTCCGCACGACAATGCGGACCTGCTGATCATCGGTATGGGATCAACAGGCGGTACGATCGACGAGGCGAGAGCAAGATTGGCTAAGGAAGGAATGAAGACGAACCATTCGACGGTCCGTCTGATCCATCCGTTCCCTGTGGACGAAGTGGCCGCTCAGATTGCTAAAGCGAAAAAAGTCGTCGTTATTGAAAACAACGCCACAGGTCAGCTGGCTGAGCAAATCAAGCTGCATGTGGGACACGATAAAATTACGAGCATGCTGAAATACGACGGAACGCCGTTCCTGCCTTCGGAAGTTTACAAACATTGCAAGGAGCTGAACTAAGATGGCGACATTAAAAGATTTCAGAAATAACGTAAAGCCGAACTGGTGCCCGGGCTGCGGCGACTTCGCCGTACAAGCTGCGATCCAGAGAGCGGCTGCAAACGTCGGTCTGGAGCCTGAAAACTTGGCTGTCGTATCCGGTATCGGCTGTTCCGGCCGTATCTCGGGCTACATTAACTGTTACGGCTTCCACGGCATTCACGGCCGTTCGCTGCCGATTGCACAAGGGCTCAAGATGGCTAACCGCGAGCTGACGGTTATCGCTTCCGGCGGTGACGGAGACGGCTTCGCCATCGGTCTTGGCCATACGGTTCATGCGATCCGTCGCAATATCGATATGACCTATATCGTCATGGACAACCAAATTTACGGGCTGACCAAAGGGCAAAACTCCCCGCGCAGCGCGAAAGGGTTCGTCAATGCGAAATATACGCCCCAAGGGTCGATCGAGTCCGAGCTCGCTCCGCTCGAGATGGCTCTTGCAGCAGGTGCTACTTATGTCGCCCAGTCGTTTTCCAGCAACCTGAAGCAGTTGACGGCCGTCATCGAAGCGGGCATTCAGCATAAAGGCTTCTCGTTCATCAATATTTTCAGCCCATGCGTAACGTTCAACAAGTTCAACACGTATGAGTGGTTCAAGGAAAACATCGTCGACCTCGACGAAATTCCGGACTACAACCCGAACGACCGCGTTATGGCGATGACGAAAATTATGGAGACGAACGGTATGCTGACCGGGATTATCTATCAAAACAAAGAAAAGCAAAGCTACGAGGAAATGGTTCCGGGCTTCAAGCCGGAAGCGCTCGCCAAGCAAAATATGAAAATTACGGAAGCCGAGTTCGACAAGCTTGTCGCCGAATTCCGTTAAGAAGCGTGAACGAAAGACATGTGATCACGGTCACATGTCTTTTTTCTACATTAGCTTATAATGGAAAGCGAGAAGTGCGATACTAGAGTATCGCATACAGATCAGAGTCGCATCTCAGAGAGGAGCTTTACGATGAGCGTGGAGAAAATCGTTCCGGTCGGGGTATCCGCCCGTCATATTCATTTATCGCAGGAGCATATCGAACTTTTATTTGGAGCGGGCTATGAGCTGAAGCCGCTCAAGCCGTTATCCCAACCGGGCCAGTTTGCGGCGGAGGAGACGGTGGCCGTATACGGACCGAAAGGGAAATTCGACAAAGTGCGGATTTTGGGTCCCGCGCGCAAAGCGTCGCAAATCGAAATTTCCAAGACGGATTCGTTCCAGCTCGGCATCGATGCTCCCGTCCGGGAGTCCGGCAATATCGAAGGGACACCGGGCATTACAGTGAAAGGTCCTGCAGGCGAGGTCGTGCTCGAACGCGGCGTCATTATCGCAGCCAGACATATTCATTTCCATACGAAGGAAGCCGCCGAATGGGGCATCCGGGACAAGCAGCTGCTGCGGGTAAGAGTCGGGGGCACTCGTCCTCTAGTCTTCGAAGACGTGATCGCCAGAATTTCCGACCAGTTTGCGCTCGATATGCATATCGATACGGATGAAGCGAACGCGGCCGGCATTAAAAATGGCGAGACCGCTGTTATATTGGATTGATTAGCCGAAGGGGATTTCCCCACTCGGCTTTTTGTTTTTTGTCTATATAAGTTGAACTAAATATCATCGATGGAAAAACCCAATGTAGTGGAGAAAAGAAATTAGCTTGAAAGCGAGTTTTGGCTTAAGAGCTTTCGTTAGAAAGCTGCTTCGGAAGGATATGCTTTGAGTGTCAACAGTCCGAAGGCCAATCCAATCCGAGACACTCAAAACAAGATGTCTGAAGCTTCAAGCAATTTTTTTCGCAATGAAATGGACTTCAAACAATAGTTCAACTTATATAGCTCCCCCAGCATTTATTTTGTCAGAAAGGGAGGAATAATGGTATAATGAAATAATGACTGGATGCGGAAAGGAAGTGGAATTGTTGAAAAAGGAATTGACCCTCTTGGACGAGAAACAAACGAAGTCCGACAAGGACTATTCGATATATTTCCAACCGCCTTCATTAAAAGATGCAAAAAAGCGGGGCAAAGAGGATATCGCCGTTCACTACGAGTCGGCTATTCCGGAAGACATGAAGACGATCGGCACCGGCAAGAAATATTTGATCCGTACGTACGGCTGCCAAATGAATGAGCACGATACCGAGGTTATGAAGGGCATGCTGGAGGAGATGGGCTACGAGTCGACGGAAGAGAAGCTCGATGCCGACATCATCCTGCTGAATACGTGTGCGATCCGGGAGAACGCCGAAGATAAAGTGTTCGGCGAGCTCGGCCATCTGAAGACGCTGAAGCAGCAGAAGCCTGGGCTTATTTTGGGCGTATGCGGCTGTATGTCGCAGGAAGAATCGGTGGTCAACCGGATTATGCAAAAGCATGCTTTCGTTGATATCATCTTCGGCACGCACAATATCCACCGGCTGCCGGTGCTTCTGAAAGAAGCGTATTACGGCAAAGAGATGGTCGTCGAAGTATGGTCCAAAGAAGGCGACATCATCGAGAACTTGCCCAAAAAACGCGAAGGCATGAAAGCATGGGTTAACATCATGTACGGCTGCGACAAGTTCTGTACGTACTGCATCGTGCCGTATACGCGCGGCAAGGAACGGAGCCGTCGTCCGCATGACGTGCTGGCGGAGATCCGCGATCTGGCGCGGCAAGGGTTTAAGGAAATTACGCTGCTTGGCCAGAACGTGAACGCATACGGTAAAGACTTTGACGATATCTCGTATTCGTTCGGCGATTTGATGGACGACGTGCGCAAGATCGATATCCCGCGTATCCGCTTTACGACGTCCCACCCGAGAGATTTCGACGATCGGCTGATCGAGGTGCTGGCGAAGCGGGGCAATCTGGTGGAGCATATTCATTTGCCGGTCCAATCCGGCAATACCGAAGTGCTCAAGCTCATGAGCCGTAAATATTCGCGCGAGCATTATTTGGACCTCGTCCGTAAAATCCGCGCTGCCATTCCGGACGCGATGCTGACAACGGATATTATCGTCGGATTCCCGGGCGAGACGGAGGAGCAGTTCCAGGACACGCTCTCGCTCGTTCGCGAGGTTCGGTACGATTCGGCTTTCACCTTCATCTACTCTCCGCGTGACGGCACGCCTGCGGCGGCGATGGAGGATAACGTGCCTGAAGAAGTCAAGAAAGACCGCTTGAAGCGTCTTAACGATCTATTGAATGTGATCAGCCGCGAGCAGAATGAGCAGCTCCGGGGGCAGACGCTGGAAGTGCTCGTCGAAGGCGAGAGCCGGACGAACCCGGATGTGCTGGCCGGACGGACGAGAACGAACAAGCTGGTCCATTTCCGCGGCTCGAAAGACTTAGCCGGTCAATTCGTCCAAGTGACGATTACGGAGCCGCAGACATGGGTTCTCAAGGGCGAGCTGATCACTTCACAGCCTGCCAAAGTCGTTTAATCCAAATTCGATATACGAATAGAAACGTAGGAGTGAATAGAATGGCAGGACAGCACGGGGCACATACCCACGATCACGATCACGACCATAATCACGAGCATGGTCATTCTTGCGCCAATCCGCCTCACGATATGGAGAGCTACAGCAAGACGGATTTAATCGTACGCGACGATATCATGGCCAAAGCGAAAGAGCTCGCTCACCTGATTTCTACGACGGATGAAGTCCTGATGTTCCAAAAGGCAGAGAAACAGGTTCAGTCCAACACCGAAATTCAGGATTTGATCAAGCTGATCAAAAAACGGCAAAAAGAAGCGGTTGCATTCGAGCGATTCCAAAACCAGAAGATGGTCGACAAGATCAACGGAGAGCTGGAAGAGCTGCAGGACAAGCTGGACGATTATCCGATCGTCACGCAGTTCAAGCAGACCCAGGAAGATATCAATTATTTGCTGCAGCTCGTCGTTGGCGTTATCCGCGATACGGTATCCGAGAAAATACAGGTCGAGGAAGGTTCAGTCGAACCCGCCAGCAGCTGTAGCGATTGATCGGATCGCCTTTCCGTCCCCGTCCACTTGCTAATCGAAGTGACGGGTCAAACGTCGCCGTGTACAAGGGGTTACGTCGGATCACTGCCGTCGTGACCCTTTTTTTATGAGCTGAGTATACGTTTTCAGCCAAAGTGAATCCTTTCTGCTCGCATGAAAACTACCTTTACAAAAGGTCATTCCATGTGGATAAGCTTGTTTATCGTTTAGGAGCGTTTCTTGCGGTCGCAGCGATTTACCTGTACGGAGCTGGTTCGGATTCTGAAAGCGATGGGAGGCAGCCGGACCCGTGATATGGTTCGTCATTAACCGGCTATCCGGAAACGGTAAAGGGAAGAAAGTATGGCAGGAGGTCGAACGGGCACTGGACAGGCTCGGCATTGAATACGGCCGTACGTTTACGCAAAAACAGGGACATGCGGAGGAGATCGCCCGGGAACTGGCTAATAAGCCGGGTACCACCGCGATCGTCGCTGTAGGCGGTGACGGAACCGTCCATGAGGTTGCGAACGGAGTCGCGGGGACGAGCGTGCCGGTCGGCTGCATTCCTGCCGGGTCCGGAGACGATTTTGCACGCAGCCTCGGATATCCGCTGTTATGGGAAGGCGCGCTGGAGCGCGTATTGAAGCTTAACAGCCGCCGGATCGATGCCGGCTTGATCAATGGCAGACTGTTTGCCATATCGGCGGGAATCGGTTTTGACGGCGAAGTGGCCAAGCTGACGAACCGGTCCTGGTACAAACGTTGGTTCAATCGAATCCGAGCGGGGCGGATCTCTTACGTTGTCACTGTTCTACGATTGTTGATTACGTACAAGCCCTGCCGTGTGCGGTTGGATGTCGATGGGATCACCTCCGAGCACGACGGCGTCTGGCTGATGGCGATCGCCAATATGCCGGGTTACGGCGGGGGCATGAAGATTTGTCCGGATGCCAAGGATGACGACGGATGGCTCCATCTGTGTCTGGTGGAAGGGATATCGCGTATGGAATTGCTGCGTTTTTTCCCGCGGGTCTACGACGGAACGCATGTAACGCATCCGGCTGTAAGGATGTTGGCCGGGAGGAAGATCCGGATGGAGAGCGGCACGCCGATGACGATACATATGGACGGAGAATTCGGAGGGGAGACGCCGGCCGGAACACCGGTTGCGATCGAAGTGCTTCCGGATCGTTTGCTTGTCATTTGAAAATAATGCAATGTCGATAGACGGGAAGGAGTATGACATGATTCATGTATTGTTCGTATGTCTGGGCAACATCTGCCGTTCTCCGATGGCGGAAGCGGTACTTCGGCACCAAGTAAAGGCAGCGGGGCTGGAGCAGCAGATTCAGATAGACTCTGCAGGAACCGGCGATTGGCATATCGGTCATCCTCCGCATGAAGGGACCCGCAAGATGCTGGACAGCAAGCGCATCTCGTGGAACGGGATGACGGCGAGGCAGGTTAAGCCGGAAGATTTTGCCCAGTTCGACTATATCATCGCCATGGATAATAGTAATTTAAGCAATCTGAACGAGATTTTGGCACAGCATACCCGCGAGGGTTCCGGAGCTCCAGAGCAGCCGGACGGCGGAGTAAAGTCCAAAATGTTTCGTCTCCTCGATTTACTGCCGGAGCGAAAGCTGGAGAACGTGCCGGACCCTTATTACACCGGCAATTTTGACGAAGTGTATGAGATGGTCGAGGCGGGCTGCCGCGTCCTGCTGAAGCAGATCCAAGACGAGTTGAAGCGGTAATCCGCCTAACCTTGTACGACTGCTGCCGGCCTTCCGCTTCTTACTCGGCTTGATCGCTAATCGCTCCGGCGGACAACCGGCTGAACAGGCAGGCGCCGCTTCGGCTCCAACCTTGTATTATTGTTCCGGAGCGTGCTGAATGGGACGGTTCAGTATAAAAATCGTCCACGCGAGCATCGTACGAAACTGCTCCACAGCAAGTAAAAGCGGCGGGGAGTCTCGTCCTGCAGCTAAAACTCGTCTGTACGCACCAAAGCTCCGGCATATAGCCGGAGCCTTTTTCAGTGCGCCACGCATGGCGACTAACTAGGCGGTGAAAGTCCGCTGTGGGGGCATGTAGTGGCCAACCACTAGCCAAGAGCAAGGGTGTCCATCGTGAGATGGAATCTGAAGGAAGCTGGAGGC